>NZ_JBQQBW010000050.1:0-49059 GCF_052245415.1 Streptomyces sp. 8N706
AGGACGACCCTCGCACTGTGCCGCAAGCACGAGGCGGGCACGCTCGACCGGCCGACCGAGCGCAAGCTCGAGCGTGCGGCAGGCGGCGCCCAGGCGCTCGACCGCTATTGCGAACGGCTGCTGGACCGCGACGGCAGCAGCTCCGGGTCCTCCGGGTCCTCCGGCTCCTCCGGCTCCGAGGACGGTTCCGGTGGCGGCAACGGCCAGGGCGACAACGGCTCCGGCGACGACGGCAGCGGCAACGGTGAGGACGACGGCGGCGACGGGCAGAGTGACGTCACACCGCCCGCGTACGCCCCGGCGTCCTCCAGCGCGGATGAGCCGAGCGTCTCCCCCAGCGCCTCCGAGGCGTCGACCCCGGCTCAGTGAGCCCGCGATACGTCCGCCGGTGACCGGCTCGCTTCACGGTGCAACCAGGGGTGTGACACTTTTTGAGCCGTCGGCGCAGTAAGAAATGAGCCGACTGGTCATCGGCCGCGTGAGAGCCGGGGTTCCCCCCGTACCTACGGCTCCACGCATCGGCGCGGGCGGGGCACGTTCCCCCGGCCCCGCCCGCGCCCTCTCCCTCTCCCCGCGTCTCCGGCGCGGCGCTGAGGCGGTCCGACGGCCCTTCGCGGGCTCGCGACGCCCGGCAATCCCCACACCGGACGCCGTTCGCTGATCCCCTCAGAGCCGTCGGACACGCCCTGGCGCTGTGGTCGCAGCACTAGCGGTAGATGACCACCTTGTCGCCGGTACGCACCTGGGCGAAGACCGCGGCGATCTTCCGCTGGTCCCGGACGTTCACACAGCCGTGCGACGCGCCGGTGTAACCCCGCGCCGCGAAGTCCGCGGAGTAGTGCACCGCCTGGCCGCCGCTGAAGAACATCGCGTACGGCATGGGCGTGTGGTAGATCGTCGAGACATGGTGGCGGCTCTTGAAGGTGACGCCGAAGCTCCCCTCACGGGTCGGTGTGTACTGCGAACCGAACCGCACATCCATCGCCGAGACGACCCGCCCGTCCACCATCCAGGCGAGCGTGCTGCTGCTCTTGCTGATGCACAGGACACGGCCGGTGAGGCAGCGAGCGTCGGGCCTGGCGAGGGGACGGCTCGTCCGCGGATACAGCGCGGTGCGCTCCGGCTGCCGCGTCAGTGAGCGGAGCGTGGACCAGGTGCCGGAGTCCACCGCGCCGGTGACGGCAAGGCGGTGCCCGGCCTGGAAGGACCGTACGGCGGATGCGGTGATCGAGCCGTAGTACCCGGTGGGACCGCGGTCGAAGAGCGCCAGTTCGTGCAGCCGGGCCTGCAGCTCCCGTACCTGCGCCCCCTGTGAGCCGGGAGTCATCAGTGGCGGGGCCGGGCGCTTCGGGGGAGTCCGGACGGGGGGCCGGTGCGGCTTCTTCGTCGTCGGCCCGGCACCGGCTCCTCCGGGCTTGCCGGGGGCGGGGGCGCGCGTCGGCGGCGCGTTCGAGGCCGTGTACGCCGGGGCTTTCCCGTCGCCGGGCGCCGTCGTCCGCACCTTGCAGCCGGAGGCGCCGCCGACGGCCAGCGCGGCGACCGCGGCCGCCGCGACAGTCCCGCGTATGAAGGAGTACCCGGCCATGCACGTCCCCCCTCGTCCGGATCTTTCCCCCTTTGACTGTTCCCAGAGCAGTCTGGGGATGAACCAGGGGTAGATGCTGTGAGGGAACCCACATGCCGCGACCGAGGTCCCACCGGCTCCCCGCGGCGCGCGGGGCGGCCCGCTCCCCTCCGTCGTCGGCAGAACCGGCAGAACCATCAGAATTCAGCACACTCGGCACACTCGGCAGAGCTCGCCCACCAGCGAGCGGCTTCACGGAGGCAGAGCACATGGCGCGAGACCCGAACATCCCCCGAACCACCGAGAGCGGACTGCCCATCGAGCCGGTGTATGGACCGGAGGCGCTCGAGGGCTGGGAGGCCGGGGAGAAGCTGGGCGAGCCGGGCTCGTACCCCTTCACCCGCGGGGTCTATCCGTCGATGTACACCGGCCGCCCCTGGACCATGCGTCAGTACGCGGGCTTCGGTACGGCCGCAGAGTCCAACGCCCGTTACAAGGATCTGATCGCCCACGGCACGATGGGGCTCTCCGTGGCCTTCGACCTGCCGACGCAGATGGGGCACGACTCGGACGCGCCCCTCGCGCACGGAGAGGTCGGCAAGGTCGGCGTCGCCATCGACTCGATCGAGGACATGCGGCTGCTGTTCGGCGGCATCCCGCTGGACAAGGTCTCCACGTCGATGACGATCAACGCCCCCGCCGCGCTGCTGCTGCTCCTGTACCAACTGGTCGCCGAGGAACAGGGCGTCCCGGCGGACAAGCTGACCGGAACCATCCAGAACGATGTGCTCAAGGAGTACATCGCCCGCGGTACGTACATCTTCCCGCCCCAGCCCTCCCTGCGGCTGATCGCGGACATCTTCCGGTACTGCCAGGCCGAGATCCCGAAGTGGAACACCATCTCGATCTCCGGCTACCACATGGCGGAGGCCGGGGCCACGCCCGCGCAGGAGATCGCGTTCACCCTGGCCGACGGCATCGAGTACGTCCGTACGGCCGTGGCCGCCGGAATGGACGTCGACGACTTCGCGCCCCGGCTGTCGTTCTTCTTCGTCTCGCGCACCACCCTGCTCGAAGAGGTCGCCAAGTTCCGTGCCGCGCGCCGGATCTGGGCGCGGGTGATGCGTGAGGAGTTCGGCGCCGAGAACCCCAAGTCGATGATGCTGCGCTTCCACACCCAGACCGCGGGGGTCCAGCTCACCGCCCAGCAGCCCGAGGTCAATCTCGTCCGGGTCGCGGTCCAGGGGCTCGCGGCGGTGCTCGGTGGTACCCAGTCGCTGCACACCAACTCCTTCGACGAGGCCATCGCCCTGCCGACGGACAAGTCGGCCCGGCTCGCGCTGCGCACCCAGCAGGTCCTCGCCTATGAGACCGATGTCACCGCCACCGTCGACCCGTTCGCCGGCTCCTACGTCGTGGAGAGGATGACCGACGAGGTCGAGGCCGCCGCCGTGGACCTCATGGCACGTGTCGAGGAGCTGGGCGGCGCGGTGAGCGCCATCGAGCACGGCTTCCAGAAGAGCGAGATCGAGCGCAGCGCGTACCGCGTCGCGCAGGAGACGGACGCGGGCGAGCGGGTCGTCGTGGGCGTCAACCGCTTCCAGCTCGACGAGGAGGAGCCGTACGAGCCGCTGCGGGTGGACCCCGCGATCGAGGCGCAGCAGGCGGAGCGGCTGGCGAAGCTGCGCGCGGAGCGCGACCAGGCCGCCGTGGACACCGCGCTCGCGGAGCTGAAGAGGGCCGCCGAGGGCACGGACAACGTCCTGTACCCGATGAAGAGCGCACTGGCGGCGCGGGCCACGGTGGGCGAGGTGTGCAACGCGCTCCGAGCGGTCTGGGGTACGTACGTCCCCTCCGACGCCTTCTGAAGGGTCCCTTCTGGCATGTGGACGCATGGGCGAATTGTCGGAGGCCTGTGCCAGACTCCGCATCATGCTGGGCGTGACCGACCTTCCGACGTATCTGCTGGGACTCGCACTGATCATTCTGCTGCCGGGGCCGAACTCGCTGTATGTGATATCGGTGGCCGCGCGGCGCGGTGTGCGCAGCGGCTACCGGGCCGCGTGCGGGGTCTTCTGCGGCGACGCCGTCCTGATGGTGCTCTCGGCGGCGGGGGTCGCCTCGCTGCTCCAGGCGAACGCGATGCTCTACGGCATCGTGAAGTACGTGGGCGCGGGCTATCTGACCTGGATGGCGATAGGCATGCTGCGGTCCGCGTGGAGCATGTGGCGTACGCGGCAGGCGGGACAGGAACGCCCCGCCGGAGCCCGGACGGCCGCTGAGGCCGCCGTGGACACGGCGGGTGCCGAACGGCCGTACCGCCGCGCCCTGGTGATCAGTCTGCTCAACCCGAAGGCGATCCTCTTCTTCGTCTCCTTCTTCGTGCAGTTCGTCGACCCCGGGTACGCTCACCCGGCGCTGTCGTTCCTGCTGCTCGGCACGCTGGCCACCCTCTTCAGCTTCGTCTACCTCACGGCGCTGATATTCGGCGGCAGCCGGGTGGCCGCGCAGTTCCGCCGTCGCCGGCGGCTGGCGGCCGGGGCGACATCCGCCGCGGGCGCGCTGTTCCTCGGTTTCGCGGCGAAGTTGTCCCTGTCGAGCGCCGGCTGACCGCCCGGCGGCACGCCGTGCGCCGTGGCCCCCCCTTGCCGGGCGGGCCGACGGCGTCGGCAGGTCGGTGGGCCTTATGGCAGGCCCGGGTCTGCGGCGGGGGAGGCCGGGTTCGGGCGGGGATCGCGGTGCGTGTACGCGGACGGGGTGGGTCGTTCGGGCGGCGTACCCCGGCGCGGGAGTGTGCGAGGACGGATCAGGTCCTCACTCTCTGTTGTGCCATGCTCACGTGGGGTAGCGTCAGCGTTCCGGCTTCGCAGCCGCACCCCTCACGAGAGGCGTCGCCCATGCGCACCGCATCCGCGGATGTCCCGCACTCGTACACCCTCTACTGCCCGCCCCTGTGCACGTCCCCGCGCATCGCCCGTGACTTCGTCGCCACCGTGCTGCGTTCCCAGGAGTTGGACCACCTCGTCGACACGGCGGCGCTCTGCACCTCCGAGCTGGTGACCAACGCCTATCTGCACGCCCGCGGCCTCGGCTCGCTGCTCTGGCTCGCCATCGAGGACGCGGACGTCCGCGTCACCGTGTACGACGGGACGACCGAGCCGCCCGCGCGGCGCCGTGCCGCGCCCGACGGGGAGAGCGGGCGCGGGCTTCAGCTCGTCGACGTCCTGACCCAGGGGCGGTGGGGCATGGCCCTCGGTGCGCCGCTGGGGCTCAACGGCACCCAGGGCAAGGGCGTGTGGTTCACCCTGCCCGTCGGGGCTGTGTCAGCGCTCGCTTGATCCGGGGAGTCAGCGGGGTCTCCACGAAGCGGTAGAGCAACCAGGCCGTCACCAGCATCGCCGAGATCGCCAGTGGCAGGGTGGCGTACGACGGCAGGCCGAACGTCCGGTGCAGTACGTGGACGGTCACCCATCCGAGATGCTCGTGCACCAGGTAGAACGGGTACGTCAGCGCGCCCGCGACCGTCAGCCAGCGCCAGTTGGCCCAGCGCAGATGGCCCAGGGCGACGGCGCCGACCGCGACGAAGCCCATCGTGACCACCGCCACGATCCCGAGCGACGGGCGGTAGGAGAAGAACTCCGGACCCGACGGGTGCCAGAGGCGGTCGACGGCGTAGTGCTGACCGATCAGCCAGCTTGCCGCAACGATTCCCCACGCGGTCATGTCACGCCGGTCGAGGTGGAGCAGGTACAGGCCGATCCCGCCGATGAAGAACGGCGCGTACTCCGGCATGAGGACCACATCGAGCAGTGGCTCGTTCGCCGCCTCGGCCATCGCCGCCGCCAGTGTCCACACGGCGCAGAAGAGCACCACGCGCTGCCGGTTGGCGCCCGGCAGGACGACGAAGAGCGCGAAGAGCGCGTAGAAGCGCAGCTCGGCCCAGAGGGTCCAGCACACGCCCAGCACGCGGTCGACGCCCAGCGGCATCTGGAGCATCGTCAGATTGACCAGGGCGTCACTCGGCGACACCGCTTCGTAGGCGACCCACGGGAGCGCGAAGACGGCGGTCACCAGGATGATCGCCGCCCAGTATGCGGGGAAGAGCCGTGAGACGCGGGAGGCGAAGAAGGCCCGCAACGGCCGTCCCCAGCCGCTCATGCAGATGACGAAGCCGCTGATGACGAAGAATATCTGGACGCCCAGGCAGCCGTAGGCGAAGAGCTGCGAGGCGGTGGGGAACTGTGTGTTGGGTGAGCTGCCCCAGGCCTGGCCGATCTCGCCGTCGCGGCCGCCGAAGTGGTAGAAGGCGACCATCAGGGCGGCGACCAGACGCAGACCGTCCAGGGCGCGCAGGCGGGGAGCGGGGGGCGCGCTGCGTATGCTTCGCGCCTCCGGACGTGCACTGGAGGCAGGGGCTCCCGGTGAGGGCTTCGGGAGGGTGGTGCCGGCGGGAGCCGTCATCCGAACGCGGCCTTTTTCTTCACGATGCGGCGCTGTACGGCGCGCGCCCGGCGCGCGACTCTGCGCACCGTGGCGTTACGGGGCAGGAAGGACAGCTGCGACGGGATCGCTCCGGGCAGTGCGAGCGAGGTGAGCCGGCGGCGCTTGAAGTACCGCCAGGTGTGCGTGTCGAGCTGTGTGGAGAGGTAGCGCTCCGCCTGCGGCCGCAGGCTCGGGTAGATCTGCGCCTGCATCGCGTAGCCGACGGCGGTGACCAGGCCGGTGAGCCGCTCCGCGATGTCCGCCCTGGACGGGGCGGTCCAGCCGGTGACGGAGGCCTTGTCGGTGAGCTCGGGCAGCAGTGCGTCGACGATCGTGACCGGGATCCGGTTGCTGTTCTGGTACGGAGCGAGCCGCTCCAGCAGCACTTCGGTGCCCGTGCGGGCGACCGGCAGGTCGTACAGGGCGCTCGCGGTCAGCAGCGCGGTCGAGAAGCAGCCGACGACGAGGGCGGGCCGCATCCGCTGGTACAGCACCTCGGCGAGCACCGGGGAGTCCAGGACCGTCAGTTCGACGCCCAGCTCGCCGGCCTCCTTCTCCAGCAGCCGCGACCAGCGGGCGGGAGCGGTGGGGTGCGGCTTGAACACGATGGTGCGATGGCCGAGTTCGGCGGCGCCGCGCACCATCGTGACATGCAGCCGCTCCTCCTCCTCGGCGGTGAGGATGTCCAGAGCGGAGAGGTACTGGCCCAGGAGCAGCGCCGGAGCCTCCAGCTCCGGCAGGTCCTCGGCACCGGCCTGGTCCTCGGCCAGCTCGGCGAGTACGGCGGTGAAGGTCTCCGTCGGGATGATCTGCGGCTCGACGTCGAACTCGGTGAGCAGCAGCGGCCGCAGACCCGGCACGAGGTCCAGATGGAGCAGTCGGCGGATACGGGTGCCGACCAGCGGGTCGAGCTTGTTGCGGGTCGGTCCGTAGCTCATCAGGCCGTCGGCGTAGACATCGACGGGCACGCCCGGGAAGAGCTGGGTCAGCGCGAGCGAGGGGTTGACCTGGATGGATTCGACGGCCAGCTCGACCTCGTCGTCACCGAGCCCCCACAGGAGCCGCAGATGCCGCTCCCACAGGGGGATGTCGTCCTGGCGCGGGGACCAGCCGCCCGGGTGGAACGGGCTGATCGTCTCGTTCCAGGACAGCAGCCCGTCGAAGCGGCCGCGGAGCCGCTCGAATCCGGGCATGGTGTCCAGGGACGGACTCGTCTCCGGATTCGTGGAGTTATTGCTGACCAGCAACAGCCGGCGGTCGGCGGGCTCGAAGCAGTCCGCGTCGAGGGCCGCGGCGAGCGTGGCGGCCCCGTACAAGGTGGAGGCGAAGAAGATCTGCGTCTTCTTCCTGACGTTCCTGACGTTGCTGACGTCCCCGTCGTTCCTGACGCTCTGTGCGTTCGTCGTCGTGCCGGGCATCAGGCCGCCACCTCCGCGGCGACGGGACGGCGGCGCAGACGTCGGAGCCGGGATGCGCGTTGAATGTCCATGGAGTCGAGGGCGTCCTGCAATACGTCCTGCGGCATGCGCTTCAGCGCGGCGGCGCTCATCGACCGCAACTTACGTGCCACGGCCGGTTCGAACCTTTCGATACTGCCGAGGTGATGGGAAATGATGGCGCAATAGGTGCGCACGGCCTTCGGGAGCAATTGATCAGCATGGGGGTCCTTCGCCGTTTCCTCGATCACCTGGTCGAAGGCGCGGATGAAGTCGAGCTGGCGTACATCGCCGATCTGGGTCAGGGAGGAGGCGACACCACGCCGGTAGAAGACGCCGAGCATGCCGACGACGGCGAAGGAGCGTGCCTCACGGTGCAGCCGCCAGATCCACGGCCGGTCCTCCGCGGTGCGCAGGCCGTGCCGGAAGTGCAGCAACCCCTCGTCCGCCAGCCGCCGGTGGTACATCCCGGCCCAGGCGTAGGCGTAGTCCACGGAGGTGCTGCGGTCGGCGGGCAGGATGACGTCGCGGGGGCGCATCACCACACCGCGGCGGCCGTGCGGCACGCGGTGGATCGAACGGGCCCTGGCCGTGCACTGGACGTGGTCGGTCCGCACGAAGTCGCAGTCCAGATCCTCCATGACGGCGAGCAGTTTCTCGTAGTAGCCGGGTGCGAGCCAGTCGTCGCCGTCGAGGAAGGTGAGGTACTCCCCGCGCGCGGCGTCGAGGCCGGTGTTGCGCGCGGTGGCGAGACCGCCGTTCTGCTCGTGCCGCACGACGACGGCACCCGGAAGGTCCCGCGCGGCGCGGTCGAGGATCTCCGGGGTCTCATCCGTCGAGCAGTCGTCGACGAGAATGAATTCGAAGTCCTGTCTGGCGTTCGCACGCAGACTTCTCAAGGTGTCGGGCGCGTATGTCTGCACGTTGTAGAACGGCACGATGACGGAGAGCTTAACCACCCGGGTGACGGTAGGTGGCTCCCCGACATTAGTCTTGACCTGTGGTGAACTCACGGGTGAACGAAATATGGCGGATTGGTTAACCCGCCGCTCCCACGTGCCGATTAGCCATTCGTCGATGTGCTGTTAACCCTTTGTTGCGGCTGTGTTGGGCCGTGACTCGGAATGCCTTCCTAGCGTCATCGACGTGCCAGCAAGTAGTGGAAATCGCCTGCGAGTCGCCGTGCTCGCCGATTCCGATACGCGATGGAAATGGGGCGCTCTCACCGCGAACCGCCTCGTATCGGACATTCAGCTCGACGGCTGCCTTCTGCGTGGACGCGCGACGCCGACCGCCCGTCAGCTCGACGAAGTGGGCGTACGCGCCGACTCGCTGCGTGAGGTCACCGGTGTCGAGTTCATCCGGACCGTCGCCGGCGGAGCGTACGACGTCGTCGTGCTCGCCTGCGTCGGCGGAGCCGTCCAGGCGATGCTGCACGGTCTCGCCCGGGCGAGCGCGACCTCGGCCGCCGGGCCCGACGGCGCCCGGCAGAAGCGCCCCGTCGTCGTCACCGGGTATGTAGGGGTCGTCTACGAGAAGCTGGCCGACGGACTCCTCCTGCGGCACGGCGCGGATGTGGTGCTCGCCAACTCACGCCACGACGCGGAGCGTTTCCGCGCCGTGTACGAGGGCGTGAACGCCGACGCGGGAAGCGTCGTCGAGACCGCGCTCCCCTTCCTCGGAGGCGCGCCCTACGACGCCGCGGCGCGCGGCGACCGGCCGTTCACCGTCGTCTTCGCCGCCCAGCCCTCCGTCCCGGAGAACCGCACCGACCGTACGTATCTGCTGCGCCGCGCCGCCGAGCACGCCCGCAAGCACCCCGAGCGCGACGTGCTCATCAAGCTGCGCAGCAAGCCCGGTGAGCACACCACGCACATCGAGGAGCTCCCGTACCAGAAGCTCGCGGCGCGGGTGCCCGGCGGCCTCCCGGCCAACTGCCGCCTGGTCTACGGGCACATGGGCGAGGTCCTGGACCGTACCGACCTCCTCGTCACGGTCAGCTCCACCGCCGCACTCGAGTCGCTGCACCGCCGCATCCCGACCGCCGTCCTCACCGACCTGGGCGTACGCGAGGCCCTCGGCAACCACCACTTCCTCGGCTCCGGCTGCCTTGCCTCCTGGGACGAACTGGACGCCGGGCACACGCCCGAGCCCGACCCCGCGTGGCTCAGCCGCCAGGGGGTCGCCGCCGCCGGACCGTACGAGAAGGCCTTCGAGGCCGCCCGGGAGCGGGTGGCCGCGCTGGTCGACGCGGACGAACTGCCGCCCCTGGAGCCGTATTACACACCTGCCACGGCGCCCGGCTATCTGCCCGGCATCCTCGCCCGGCACGCCCTCGACCCCCGTGGAGAGCCGCTTCCCGGGGTGAGCGCCGAGCCGCGCCAGGAGAGTGCCCTGCGCCGCGCCACCCGCGACTTCGCCCGCGACGCGGCGCGGACGGCGTACCGCCAGGGCGTCCAGCGCGTGGCACCGGCGATCCGCCGCTGGGGGCAGCTGTGAGCGGCGCACCCGAGGGCGCTGCGACCGACGTACGCCAGGGCGCTGCGATCGACGCGCGCCAGGGCGCTGCAGGCAACGTGCGCCAGGGCGCTGCGAGTCACGTACGCGAAGCCGACGGGTCGCGGCCGGCGACGAGACGTGGGGCTGCCGGGACGCAGCCCACCGAATTCCGAGAAGGAGCCCTCATGCCACCCACCGTGCTGGCCGTCATTCCCGCGAGAGGCGGTTCGAAGGGCGTACCGGCCAAGAATCTCGCCGCTGTCGGGGGCGTGCCCCTCGTGGTGCGCGCCGTACGCGAGTGCCTGGCGAGCCGGATCGTCACCGATGTCGTCGTATCCACCGACGACCCCGGCATCGCCGCCGCCGCCAGGGGCGCGGGCGCCGATGTGGTGCAGCGGCCCACCGCCATCGCGGGCGACACCGCCACCAGCGAGGCCGCGGTGCTGCACGCCATGGACGCCCACGAGGCCCTGCACGGCCGGACGGTCGGGACCGTGCTGCTCGTCCAGTGCACCAGCCCCTTCCTGGTCCGTGAGGACATCGACGGCGTGGCCGGCGCGGTGGCCGAGGACGGCGCCGACAGCGCGCTGACCGTCGCGCCCTTCCACGGCTTCGTCTGGCGCGACGGCGACGACGGCGCGAACGACGCCGACGCGGCGGACGGCGGCTTCGGCGTCAACCACGACAAGTCGTACCGCCCCCGCCGCCAGGACCGCCCCCAGGACCTCCTGGAGACCGGCGCCGCGTACGCGATGGACGCCGAGGGCTTCCGCAAGGCCGGACACCGCTTCTTCGGCCGCACCTCGCTCGTACGGACCGACCCGGCCCGTGTGCTGGAGGTCGACGACCCGCACGACCTGGCGCGGGCCCGCGCGCTCGCGCCCCTGCTGGATGCTCCGCGCCCCGGCAGCCTTCCCACCCGCGAGGACATCGACGCGGTGGTACTCGACTTCGACGGCACCCAGACGGACGACAGGGTGCTCGTCGACTCCGACGGACGGGAGATGGTCGCCGTGCACCGCGGCGACGGGCTCGGTATCGCGGCGCTCCGCCGCTCCGGCCTGAATCTGCTGATCCTGTCCACGGAGCAGAACCCGGTCGTCGCCGCACGGGCCCGCAAGCTGCAGGTGCCCGTACTCCACGGCATCGACCGGAAGGACCTCGCACTGAAGCAGTGGTGCGAGGAGCAGGGCATCGCGCCGGAGCGTGTGCTCTACGTCGGCAACGACGTGAACGACCTCCCGTGTTTCGGCCTCGTCGGCTGGCCCGTAGCGGTCGCCGGTGCGCACGACATCGTGCGCGGCGCCGCACGTGCGGTCACCTCCACCCCCGGAGGAAACGGCGCGATCCGCGAGATCGCCTCGTGGATCCTCGGCCCCTCCCTCTAGAGAAGGAAACGTCTTACATGAGCACCACCCCCCGCCTGCGCACCCTCGGTGACAAGATCGCCGGACCGGGCCACCCCGTCTACGTCACCGGCGAGATCGGTATCAACCACAACGGTGACCTGGAGAACGCGTTCAAGCTGATCGACGCGGCCGCCGACGCCGGCTGCGACGCGGTCAAGTTCCAGAAGCGCACCCCGGAGATCTGCACCCCGCGCGACCAGTGGGACATCGAACGCGACACCCCCTGGGGCCGGATGACCTACATCGACTACCGCCACCGTGTGGAGTTCGGTGAGGACGAGTACCGCCAGATCGACGAGCACTGCAAGAAGCGCGGCATCGCCTGGTTCGCCTCCCCGTGGGACACCGAGGCCGTCGCCTTCCTGGAGAAGTTCGACGTCCCGGCCCACAAGGTCGCCTCGGCGTCGCTGACCGACGACGAGCTGCTGCGCGCCCTGCGCGCCACCGGCCGCACGATCATCCTGTCGACCGGTATGTCCACCCCGAAGCAGATCCGCCACGCGGTCGAGGTCCTGGGCAGCGACAACATCCTGCTCTGCCACGCCACGAGCACCTACCCGGCCAAGGCCGAGGAGCTCAACCTGCGGGTGATCAACACGCTGAAGGACGAGTACCCGAACGTGCCGATCGGCTACTCCGGCCACGAGACGGGTCTGCAGACCACGCTGGCCGCCGTCGCCCTCGGCGCCGCCTTCATCGAGCGTCACATCACCCTGGACCGCGCCATGTGGGGCTCCGACCAGGCCGCCTCGGTGGAGCCGCAGGGCCTGCAGCGTCTCGTCCGCGACATCCGTGTCGTCGAGGAGTCGCTCGGTGACGGCGTCAAGAAGGTCTACGAGAGCGAGCTCGGCCCGATGAAGAAGCTGCGCCGCGTCCCCGGTGTCGTCGCCGAGGGTGCGGACCGCGAGCCTGCCGCCGTCTGAACCGGCCGGAACCCGCGGCCTCACACGAGAACACGAGGTGGACCTCGGTGAGCACACCTGACGGGCCCGCGGGCCCGCCCCCGGAAGCGGCTCGGGCCCGGCTGACGCCGGCGCCGACGGGCCGCTTCCGGGGCATGCCCCGGAAGGCCGCAGACCCCGGCGCGGGGGAGACCCTCGCTTTCGTCGAGAGCCCCGTCCAGCTGCTCAACGTGCTGGAGTGGGTGCACGCGGACCGTCTGCGCGCCGCCGGAGAGCGGGCGGACGGCCAGGTCACCATCCCGGGGCCTGCCGCGGCCCCGGAGAACGGCCCGGACACCGGGCACGTGGAGGCGCCCTTCCCGGAGGCGTCCATGGCCGAGGAATCCATGGACGAGGCCTCCATGGCGGAGGCGTCCGTGCCGCCCTCGGCGGGAGGCGCAGCAGCCCGGCAGAGCGCGGAACGGCCCTCGCCCACGGAGGCAGCGGCCGCTGCCCCGACGGGCACGGACCTCCTGACGCCATCCGGTTCCTGGCCGCTCCAGCCGGACGCCTCGGCCGCCTCACGGACGGAGGCGGCTCGTACGACGGACGGCCACGATCAGGGCGCACGCACCGCCCGTACCGAGGAACCGGTTCTCCCGGACCAGGCGCGGCCCCACGGCACCGCGTCACGGACCGCGCCCGCGGCCACCGTCGGCGTCACCGTGGTCGTCCTGTCACCCAACGACCCGATGACCCGAGGCCAGCTGCGCCGGATGGCGGAGCTCGCCCGGGACGAAGGCCTGGCCGTGCGCTGGGAGGACGCCCGGGGCGGAGCCGGGGCTCCCTTCCAGACGATCGGCGCGCTGGCACCCGCCCTGCGCCGGGCACGGCGGATCGTCATTGGTGACCCCTTCTCCCGGTATGTGCAGCTGCTGCTCACCCTCGTCCGCGCGAAGGACCTGGTCGTCGTGGACGACGGCACCGCGACCATGGAGTTCGTCTCCCAGCTGGCCCGTGGTGAACGCCTGGTGCGCTGGCACCGGACCGGGCGCGGACGTGGGCCGCGCGACGCCGTCTTCGCGCCGGTGGCCGCCGTCGCGCGCCGTCGGCTCACCCCCCGTGAGGGCTGCCGGGTCGAGGTGTTCAGCTCGATGCCGGTCGAGCCGCCGGCCGGTGTCACCGTGACCGCCAACGACTTCTCCTGGACCCGGTCCCGGTTCGGCCCGCCCCAGCTCACCCGGGGCTCGGACCTGGTCGGGACCTCGCTCGCCGAGACCGGCGTCGTCGACCTCGACCGCTATATCGACGCGGTCGGCTCCCTGGCCCGCGCCCACGGGGCCACCCGCTACTTCGCACACCGCCGGGAGAGCGCGGAGAAGCTGAAGCGGCTCTCCGAGGAGGCGGGGCTGGAGATCGTACGGCCCGATCTGCCGCTCGAGCTGATCGCTCGCCGAGGGCCCATCGGCCGTACGATTCTGAGCTTCCCGTCGACCGTGGTGCACACCCTGCCGCTCGCGCTCGCCGGAACCGAGGTGAAGGTGGCCGTCTTCGACATCGACCCCGCCTGGCTCACGGACAGCGCCTCACCGCGGGCTCAGGGGTTCCTCTCCGGGGTCACCGGAACCGCCCGTGACGTGCAGCGACTGCAGTCGGTACCCGCCCCCGCGCCCTGAGACGGGCCCGGTGACGGTCATGGGGAGAGCCTGAAGTGATACCCGCCCGCGGGTCCGCTCAAGCGGCCCGCGGCGCCTTTCCTTCGTCTATCGGGCTGAACTTTTGTTGATCGAGGGACAGTTGCCCACGGGGCGGACGTACCCTTCAAAGGGTGAACCAACTGATGTCCGCCGACACCGATGCCGACCTGCCCGCAGACTCCGACCTGCCGGGGGTGCTGCCGGACGCGCTGCGCGCGGAGCTCATCGCCTTCCGGCGGGATCTGCATATGCACCCGGAGCTCGGGAACCAGGAGTTCCGGACGACCGCGGCGATCAAGGCGCGCCTGGAGAGAGCCGGTCTGAAGCCCCGCGTCCTCTCGGTCGGCACGGGGCTCATGTGTGACATCGGCGGCTGGGACGGGGCACGCCCCATGCTGGCGCTCCGGGCGGACATCGACGGACTGCCCATCCCGGACACCAAGACGGTGCCCTACCGCTCCACGGTGCCCGACCGCGCGCACGCCTGTGGCCACGATGTGCACACCACCGTCGTCCTGGGCGCGGGGCTGGTCCTCGCGGAGCTGGCGCGGGCGGGCAGGCTGCCGTATCCCGTACGGCTGGTCTTCCAGCCGGCCGAGGAGGTGCTGCCCGGCGGCGCGGCGGACGCCATCGACTCCGGGGTCCTGGACGGCGTCGGCCGGATCATCGGGGTGCACTGCGACCCCAAGGTCGAGGTCGGCCGGATCGGTGTGCGGCCCGGACCGATCACCTCCGCCTGCGACCGGCTCGAGGTGGCACTGGACGGGCCGGGCGGCCACACCGCGCGCCCCCACCTCACCACCGACCTGGTGACGGCGGCGGCCAAGGTGGCCACCGAGGTACCCGCGCTGGTGGCCCGGCGGATCGACGCCCGCTCCGGCCTCGCCGTGACCTGGGGTCGGATCGAGGCCGGGCACGCCTGCAATGTCATCCCGCAGCACGCGGAGCTCTCGGGCACCGTTCGCTGCCTGGACCTCGCAGCCTGGCGTGCCGCACCCGACGTCGTCCACGCGGCGATCGACGAGGTCGCGACGCTGCACCGCGCGAAGTCGCAGATCAACTACATCCGCGGTGTCCCGCCGGTCGTCAACGAAGCCGGCTCGACCGAGCTCCTGCGCGATGCCATGGCCGTACGGCGCGGGCCGTATGCCGTCGAGGACACGGAGCAGAGCCTGGGCGGCGAGGACTTCTCCTGGTATCTGGAGCGGGTGCCCGGAGCCATGGCCCGCCTCGGTGTCCGCCCGGTCGGGGACACCACCCGGAGGGACCTGCACTGCGGTGATTTCGATGTGGACGAAGGCGCGATCCAGGTGGGTGTGGAGCTCTTCACCGCCGCTGCGTTGCTTGACCGCCACCGACCGTAGGCGACCTGGTCAACACTGATTCGCGTCGATCCGATAACGGCCACAGGAGAGGGTTCAACCGGGCATCTACGCGCGTTACGATGCGGCGAAACCAGCGCCGGAAGAGGCGCTTTCAGCCGAAGGGGAAGTCCTCTTGCGCCGGGTAACCAAGATCGCAGCAGCGGGCGTCGCCACCGCGGCCCTCGCATTCACCGCCACCGCCTGTGGGGAGTCCTCCACCGAGTCGGGCGGCCAGAACAAGGGTGTCGGTCTCGCCTTCGATGTCGGCGGCCGTGACGATCACTCGTTCAACGAGTCCGCCGCGCGCGGTGTCGACAAGGCCGAGAAGGACCTGGGCGTCGGGGCCAAGATGCTCACCGCGAAGAACAACGAGACCGAGGCCGACCGGGAGCAGCGGCTGACCTCCCTCGCCGAGGCGGGCTACAACCCGGTCATCGGTGTCGGTTTCACCTACGGCAAGTCCATCACCAAGGTCGCCAAGGACTTCCCGAAGACCACCTTCGCGGTCGTCGACTCCGTCTCCCCGGGCAAGAACGTCGACAGCGTCGTCTTCTCCGAGCACGAGGGCTCCTACCTCGCCGGTGTCGCGGCGGCCCTGAAGTCGAAGACGGGCAAGGTCGGTTTCATCGGCGGTGTGAACAACGCGCTGATCCAGAAGTTCCAGGCGGGCTTCGAGCAGGGCGCCAAGGACACCAAGAAGAACATCCAGGTCTCCTCCGAGTACCTCTACGCGAACAACGACAAGGGCTTCAATGACCCTGCCGCCGCGAAGGAGAAGGCCAAGGGCATGCTCGACCGGAACATCGACGTGATCTACACCGCGGCCGGCCAGTCCGGCGCGGGCTCGATCGAGGCGGTGGCCGGCAAGAAGGGCACGTGGGCGATCGGAGTCGACTCCGACCAGTACCAGCAGCCGGGCCTGGCGAAGTACAAGAACGCGATTCTGACGTCCGTTGTCAAGAACGTCGATGTGGCGGTCTACGACGTGGTCAAGAGCGTCGAGGACGGCAAGCCGCTGACCGGCACCCACGCCTACACCCTCAAGCAGAACGGTGTCAGCCTCGCCACCTCCGGCGGCTTCATCGATGACCTCAAGCCCCAGATCGACGCCGTGAAGAAGAAGATCGCGGATGGCGAGATCAAGGTCAAGGACACCCCCTGACCTGCGGTCGGCGCTGACCGACCCCCGCGGGCTCGGCGGAGGGAGCCAGTCTCTCCGCCGAGCCCGCGCCCTCGTCGCGATACTACGCGCGTAGCGTGGCGTAGCCTTCGCGATAGCCTCGCCTTCCCGCCCTCCCACACCGCTCCCTTCCCCGAGGAGAGTGCGCCATCAAAGCGTCCAGCAGCAGCCCCCCGGCAGACAGCACCACTGCCGTAGAACTCCACGGGATCACCAAGCGGTTTCCCGGAGTCGTCGCCAACCACGACATCGACATCACCGTCCGGCGCGGCACCGTCCACGCGCTGGTCGGGGAGAACGGTGCGGGCAAGTCGACCCTGATGAAGATCCTCTACGGCATGCAGAAACCGGACGAGGGCACGATCACCGTCGATGGCGAGAAGGCGACCTTCCACAGCCCCGCTGATGCCATCGCACGCGGTATCGGCATGGTCCACCAGCACTTCATGCTCGCCGACAACCTCACGGTCCTGGAGAACATCGTCCTGGGCGCCGAGAAGCTGCACGGCATCGGGGCGAGGGCCCGGGCGAAGGTCGAGGAGATCTCCGACGCGTACGGGCTGAACGCGCGCCCCGACGTCCTCATGGAGGATCTGGGCGTCGCCGACCGCCAGCGGGTGGAGATCCTCAAGGTCCTCTACCGCGGCGCCCGTACGCTCATCCTCGACGAGCCGACCGCCGTCCTCGTCCCGCAGGAGGTCGACGCGCTCTTCGACAACCTCCGGGAGCTCAAGGCCGAGGGCCTCACCGTCATCTTCATCTCGCACAAGCTGGGCGAGGTCCTGTCGGTCGCCGACGACATCACCGTCATCCGCCGCGGTACGACCGTGGCCTCCGTCCACCCGTCCGAGGTGACCCCCAAGCAGCTCGCCGAGCTGATGGTCGGCACCGAGCTGCCGTCGCCGGAGACCCGCGAGTCCACGGTCACCGACGTCCCGATGCTCGATGTCGACACCCTGCATCTGTCGGCGACCGACCCCGACGGTGTGGTCCGCGCGGTGCTCGACGGCATCACCTTCACCATCCACAAGGGCGAGGTCCTGGGCATCGCCGGCGTGGAGGGCAACGGCCAGGCAGAACTGGTCGAGGCGATCATGGGCATGCGCCGGCCCGACGGCGGTGTCATCACCCTCGACGGGACCGACATCTCGTACGCGCCCACCCGCCGCCGCCGCGAGGACGGCATCGGCTACATCCCCGAGGACCGCCACCGTCACGGCCTTCTGCTCGAAGCGCCGCTGTGGGAGAACCGCATTCTCGGCCATGTCACCGAGCGGCCCAACAGCAAGGGCACGCTGATCGACATCAAGGCCGCCCGTGCCGACACCGAACGGATCGTCGCCGACTACGACGTCCGCACTCCGGGCATCGAGGTCACCGCGGCCTCCCTGTCCGGCGGCAACCAGCAGAAGCTGATCGTCGGCCGCGAGATGAGCCACACGCCGAAGCTGCTGATCGCCGCGCATCCCACGCGCGGTGTCGACGTCGGCGCACAGGCGCAGATCTGGGACCAGATCCGCGAGGCGCGCCACGAGGGACTGGCGGTGCTGCTGATCTCCGCCGACCTCGACGAGCTCATCGGGCTCTCCGACACCCTGCGGGTGATGTACCGCGGCCGGCTGGTCGCGGACGCCGATCCCGCCACCATCACCCCGGAGGAGTTGGGTTCGGCCATGACCGGCGCCGCCCGCGGCCACCTCGAACACCACGAGGACCACCCGGAGGACGAGGGAGGCGAGAACCGATGATCAAGTTCGACAAGGACCGGCTGATCCTCGGGATCGCCGCCCCCCTCCTCGCCATCGTCGCGGCACTGATCGTCACCTCACTGGTGATCGTCGCCGCCGGTGACGACCCCTTCCGTGCCTTCTCGGTCATGGTCGACTACGGCTCGAAGAGCGACAGCCAGGTCTGGATCATCAACAAGGCGGTCCCGTACTACCTGTCCGCGCTCGCGGTGGCCATCGGCTTCCGGATGAACCTCTTCAACATCGGCGTCGACGGCCAGTACCGCATCGCGGCCTTCTTCGCCGCGGTCCTCGGCGGCGCGCTCACCCTGCCCGGCGTCCTCCAGATCCCGCTGATCATCATCGTCGCGATGCTGGTGGGCGCGGTCTGGGCGGGCATCGCGGGTGTGTTGAAGACGACCCGGGGCGTCAGCGAGGTCATCAGCACGATCATGCTGAACGCCATCGCGGCGTCGATCATCGGCTACTTCCTGGCGGACGGACGGCTCGCGGTGAAGGAGGGGAACATCATCCACACCCCCTTCATCCCGGAGTCGAGCCACTTCTTCACCTTCCCGACCACCCCCAAGCCGGTCGAGGGCTTCATCGTCGTCGCGGCGCTCGCCGGTGCCGTGTACTGGTTCCTGCTGAACCGCACCCGCTTCGGCTTCGATCTGCGCACCGTCGGACGGTCCGAGTCCGCCGCCGAGGCCAGCGGTGTGAGCGTCAAACGCATGGTGGTCGTCAGCATGCTGCTCTCCGGCGCCGCCGCCGGGCTCGTCGGAATGCCCACACTGCTGGGCGTCTCGTACAACTACGGCACGGACTTCCCGGTCGGTATCGGCTTCACGGGCATCGCCATCGCGCTGCTGGGCCGCAACCACCCCGTCGGCATGGCGCTCGGCGCGCTGCTCTGGGGCTTCCTGGAGCGCACCGGAAGCCAGCTCGAGTTCGAGGGGTACGCCCAGGAGATCGTCGGCGTGATCCAGGGCGTCATCGTCCTGTGCGTCGTCATCGCCTACGAGCTCGTACGGCGGTACGGGCTCAAGAGACAGCAGCGCAAGGTGGGCGCCGAACTCGCCGCCCAGGCCCGTAGGACCGATGAGGCGGAGGTGTCGGCATGAGCGCGACCACGGCCACGGCGCCGGCACGGCAGCCGGGCAAGAAGAGCGGCGGACGCCCCAAGCTCTCCTATCCGGTGGTGCTTCTGATCATCGCCGGTGCACTGATCGCGCTCTCCGCGCTCCGGGCCGTCACCGGCGCGGAGGACCTCACCTCCTCCGGCCAGTACAGCGGAGCCCTCGGCGCCGCGGTGCCGATCGGCCTCGCCGGCCTCGGCGGTCTGTGGTCGGAGCGTGCGGGCATCATCAACATCGGCCTCGAAGGCATGATGATGCTCGGCTCCTTCGGCGCGGGCTGGATCGGCTGGCAGTACGGACCGTGGTGGGCGGTCCTCGCCGGCGTCGGCTTCGGTCTGCTCGGCGGACTCATCCACGCCGTCGCCACGGTCACCTTCGGCGTCGACCACATCATCTCCGGTGTGGCGGTCAACATCCTGGCGCTGGGCTTCACCCAGTACCTGGCCAAGCTGTGGTTCGGCGCGGAGGGCAGCGAGGCCGCCGCGGCAGGCGGCAACGACAAGCAGTCGCCGCCCATGGACAACCTCTCGACGTTCTCCATCCCGGGTCTGTCGGGCTGGCTCGGGGACATCGAGCAGCACAACTGGTTCCTCGTCTCCGACACCGCGGGCGTCGTACGCGGCCTGGTCACCGATGTCTCCTGGCTGACCCTGCTCGCCGTCGGCCTGTTCGTCGGAACGTTCTTCGCCCTGTGGCGCTCGTCCTTCGGGCTGCGCCTGCGGTCCTGCGGCGAGAGCCCCGTGGCGGCCGAGTCGCTCGGCGTCAACGTCTACACGTACAAGTACGCGGCCGTGCTCGTCTCCGGCGCCCTCGCCGGCCTCGGCGGTGCCTTCATCGCCATCGGCACGCACTTCTACCAGGACGGCCAGACCGGCGGTCGCGGCTACATCGGTCTCGCCACGATGATCTTCGGCAACTGGCGTCCGGGCGGAGTCGCCATGGGCGCGGGCCTGTTCGGCTTCACCGACAGCCTCCAGCTGCGCGGCGGCGGCCAGACCGTGCACGCCCTGCTGCTGCTACTCGCGGTCCTGCTGGTCGCGCTCGCGCTGTGGGGGATGCGCAGCGGGCGGCTGAAGCAGGCCATCAGCAGTGGTGTGATCGCCGTTCTCCTCTTCGTCTGGTACGCGTTCACCGACACCGTCCCGGTCGAGGTCGTCGACGCCACTCCGTACGTCGCCACGCTGCTGGTGCTGTCGGTGTCCGCACAGCGCCTACGGGTCCCGAAAGCGATCGGCCGCCCCTATCGGAAGGGACAGGGCAAGTGACCGACTCCCCCGACTGGGAGGCCCTGCGACGCCAGGCCCGGGACGCCATGTCCCGGGCCTACGCCCCGTACTCCGGCTTCACCGTGGGCGCCGCCGCGTATGTCGACGACGGCCGTATGGTGTCCGGCTGCAATGTCGAGAACGCCTCCTACGGTGTCGGGCTGTGCGCCGAGTGCGGGCTGATCTCGGAGCTGATCGCCACCGGTGGCGGGCGGCTCACCGCCTTCTCCTGCTGCGGCCCGGACAGCGCGGTGCTCATGCCCTGCGGCCGCTGCCGCCAGCTGCTGTGGGAGCACGGCGGGGCCACGATGCTCGTCGACACGGAGACCGGCATCCGCCCGCTCAGTGATCTCCTGCCGGATGCGTTCGGCCCGTCCGACCTGGTCATTCACCGGCCCGACCGACCCGACCGCCATGGAAGGACACCCTGATGGACGCCATCACCGTCATCCGTACCAAGCGCGACCGGGGCCGTCTCACCGACACCCAGATCGACTGGGTCATCGACGCGTACACCCGTGGTGAGGTCGCCGACGAGCAGATGTCCGCGCTCGCCATGGCGATCCTGCTCAACGGCATGGACCGGGCCGAGATCGCCCGCTGGACCGCCGCGATGATCGCCAGCGGCGAGCGGATGGACTTCTCCTCCCTGTCACGCCCGACGGCCGACAAGCACTCGACCGGCGGCGTGGGCGACAAGATCACGCTGCCCCTCGCCCCGCTGGTCGCCGCCTGCGGCGGAGCAGTGCCGCAGCTGTCCGGCCGCGGCCTCGGTCACACCGGCGGCACGCTCGACAAACTGGAGTCCGTCCCCGGCTGGCGGGCGCTGCTCTCCAACGACGAGATGCTCCGGGTGCTCAGCGATGTCGGAGCGGTCATCTGCGCGGCGGGCGACGGGCTGGCGCCGGCGGACAGGAAGCTCTACGCGCTGCGCGATGTCACCGGCACGGTCGAGGCGATTCCGCTGATCGCCTCCTCCATCATGTCGAAGAAGATCGCGGAGGGGACCGGCTCGCTGGTCCTGGACGTGAAGGTCGGCACCGGCGCCTTCATGAAGAACCGGGACGACGCACGGGAGCTCGCGTCCACGATGGTGGGCCTGGGCGCCGACCACGGGGTGAAGACGGTGGCGCTCCTCACCGATATGTCCACCCCGCTCGGCCTGACGGCGGGGAACGCGCTGGAGGTCCGTGAGTCGGTGGAGGTGCTGGCGGGCGGCGGCCCGGCCGATGTCGTCGAGCTCACGCTGGCGCTCGCCCGCGAGATGCTCGACGCGGCCGGCCTGAAGGACGCCGATCCGGCGAAGGCCCTCGCGGACGGCTCCGCCATGGACCACTGGCGCCGCATGATCGCGGCCCAGGGCGGCGATCCGGACGCGCCGCTGCCCGTGGCCCGGGAGCGCCATGTGGTGACCGCGGAGTCGAGCGGTGTCCTCACCGGCCTCGACGCGTACGGGGTCGGTGTCGCGGCCTGGCGCCTCGGCGCGGGCCGGGCCCGCAAGGAGGACGCGGTGCAGGCCGGGGCGGGTGTGGAGATCCACGCCAAGCCGGGCGCGGAGGTCACGGCGGGCCAGCCGCTGCTGACCCTCCACACCGACACGCCGGAGAAGTTCGACTACGCCCTCGACTCCCTCGCGGGCGCCATCGCCCTCGCGCCCCCGGGCACGGCGTACGAAGCAACCCCGGTGGTGCTGGAGCGCATAGCCTGACCTTCGAATCCCCCTACGGGTGAACGGGACCGGTGGACCCCCACCGGTCCCGTTCGGCATGCTGGGATCGGTGACGCACCGATAGGAGACCGCCATGAGCGCACTCACCGTCGACCACGAGCCGGACAACGGCTGGGACGACCTGGTCCATCGCTGGGAGGAGATGGACTGGCCCGAGGGCTGCAAGGTGGAGATCGTCGAGGGGATCATCACCGTGTCACCGCCGCCCGCCAACGACCACAACAGCATCGCCGCCAGGATCCAGCGACGGCTGTACACCGTGATTCCCGAGGACTGGAACATCTACCAGACACTCGGGGTTTCGGTTCCCTCGCGCAGCGGCCTTTACGTTCCGGACCTGATCGTGGCGCCGGAAGTGGCGCTGGACGAGCCGGGCCACTACATCCCGGCCGCCGCGGCGGAGCTCATTGTCGAGATCACGTCCAAGTCGAACGCCCGGCACGACCGCATCAGTAAGCCGGCGGGCTATGCGCAGGCCGGTGTGCCGCTCTACCTGCTCGTTGACGGCTGGGCACCGGGGGGGCCGACCGTGACGCTCTACGGGGAGCCGAAGCAGGATGTCTACCGGGTGCTGCAGGCAGGGAAGTTCGGCGACGCCATCGACCTGCCCGGCCCGTTCGACCTGACCATCGACACGGGCGTTTTCCCCGCCTGGTGACCCCGCCCCGCCCGTTGGACGCCGAGGGCCGCCCGCCGGATTCGGTGGGCGGCCCTTGTGGGTGCTGGTGCGACCGGCCGGTGCGTTACGGGCGTGCCATCACCGCGCGGGTGGTGCCCGCCGGGTGGGCGGCGCGGGCGCGGCGCTCCGCCAGAGCCTTGCGCGTGGCGTACAGCGTGATCCCGGCGGCGGTCACCACGGCCACCAGGCCGAGGACGACCGTGCCGGGCCAGCCCGCCGCGTGGAACGCGACGGCGCCCAGCGCACCGCCCACGCTGCTGCCCAGGTAGTACGCCGTCTGGTACAGCGCGGACGCCTGCGCGCGCCCCGTCGTCGCCGCGCGGCTGACCGAGGAGGACGCCACCGCGTGGCCCGCGAAGAAGCCCGCGGTGATCAGGACGAGCCCGAGCAGGACGGCGGTCAGCGAGCTGCTGAGGCTCAGCAGCAGACCGGCCGCGGTGGTGCTCACGGCGGCGTAGAGCGCGCCGCGCCGGCCCAGCCGGGCGACCAGCCGTCCGGCGGCCGCCGAGGAGACGGTGCCGACCAGGTAGACGAGGAAGATCGAGCCGACCACACCCTGCGGGAGGCCGAACGGCTCTCCCACCAGGCGGTAGCCGATCACCGTGTACACCGCTCCGAAGACGGTCATGAAGAGTGCGCCGATCGCGTACAGCCGGCGCAGCAGCGGGTCGGACAGGTGCCCGCCGACCGTACGGGCCAGCGTCCTCGGGCTCACCGAGGCCGGTGCGAAGTGCCGGGCCTTCGGCAGGAGCAGCCGGAAGGCGAGCGCGCACAGCACGGCGAGCACACCGGCCGAGGCCAGTCCGGCCCGCCAGCCCCACGCCTGGGAGACCCAGCCGGTGACGACCCGCCCGGACATACCGCCGATGCTGTTGCCGGCCACGAACAGCCCGACCGCGCCGACCAGCGCCTTCGCCCGGACCTCTTCCGCGAGGAAGGCCATCGCGGACGCCGGGACACCGGCCAGCGCCACGCCCTGGACGGCGCGCAGCGCGATCAGCGTGCCGAGGTCGGGGGCGAAGGGCACCACGAGCGACACGATCGCCGCGACCGCCAGCGAGGCCGTCATCATGGCGCGGCGGCCGCATCGCTCGGAGAGCGCGCTGAGCGGGAGGACGGCCAGGGCCAGACCGCCCGTGGCGGCGGACACCGTCCAGCTCGCGGCGCCCGGTGTCACGCCGAAGTCGGCGGAGATGGCCGGCAGCAGCGCCTGCGTGGAGTAGAGGAGTACGAAGGTGGCGACTCCGGCCCCGAAGAGGGCGAAGCTCATCCGGCGGTAACCGGGGCCGCCCGGACGCAGCTTGGTGGCGTCGGGATCGTCGGTACGGGATGGCACGGTGGAGGCGCCCACGTGGATGGTGGACGCCCCGGTATCAGCGGAGGGCATGCATCCAACGTAGGGACCCCGGTTTCATGCGTCCAATGCATGAAGTTGGCATAATCGTTCCCATGGCGCATGACCGCAGCTCACGACCGCGTACGTCACTGAACAGCAACGAAGAAGACATCCCCGCAACAGGTCCGGTGATCGGCGAGGGAACCGCCGAGCTGGGTGCCGGTTCATGGTCCGTGCTGCTCGCGCCGCGACTCGCCCAGTTCGTGGGGGTGGCCCGGCACGAACATGTGACACGCGCCGCCCACCAGCTCGCCGTACCGCAGTCGACGCTCAGCCGGGGGCTGGTCCGGCTCGAGCAGGACCTCGGTGTGGCCCTGTTCGCCCGCCATGGCCGTACGCTCTCGCTGACCCCGGCCGGCCGCGCCTTCCTCGGCTCGGTCGAACGGGCCCTCGCCGAGGTCGAGCGCGCCGCGGAATCCGTCCGCGCCGACGCCGACCCGGCCGCGGGCAAGGTCGCGTTCGGGTTTCTGCACACCCTGGGCTCCGAGACCGTGCCCGGCCTGATCCGTACGTTCCGCGCCGACCACCCGCGCATCCGCTTCCAACTCGTCCAGAACTACGGCGAGGCGATGATCGAGCGGCTGCGCGCGGGCGACCTCGATCTGTGTCTGACCTCGCCGGTGCCCGACGCCCCCGACCTCGTGGCGCGCCGGCTGGACGAGCAGAAGCTACGGCTCGTCGTCCCCGACGACCACCGGCTCGCCTCCCGCCGGCGGATACGTCTCGCGGAGGCGGCGGACGAGTTCTTCGTGACCCTGGAACCGGGATACGGGCTGCGCCGGATCACCGACGCCCTGTGTGCGGAGGCGGGTTTCACCCCGCGGATCGCCTTCGAGGGGGAGGAGGCGGAGACCCTGCGCGGGCTGGTCGCGGCAGGGCTCGGCGTGGCCCTCCTCCCGCCCCCGGCGGTGCCGAGGCCGGGTGTCGCGGAGCTCACCGTCACGGCGCCGCGGGCGGTACGCGAGATCGGGGTCGCCTGGCTCGACGGCCACCGCGACACCCTCCCGGTGACGGCTTTCAAACGCTTCCTCCTCTCCCGGCGCGGCCAACTCCTGCCCCGCTGAGGGCCGTTACGCCCAGAAGCGAGAGATGTGCCACGGCGCCTGCGAGGAAAGTTGGGGGCACCGGGCCTGTATTGACGGGCCGTCCTCCGGCCGGGAACCGGAAGACGGCCCCGGCGTTCGGCCGCGCCCCTGCCCGAATCCGTCCGTGGACGGTCGCCACCACCGCGCTGACGCCGTACGCCAACGACCAAGCACCGCCGTCGAGAGCTGCCTCGGTCTCGGCCCGCCTCTCCAGGATCAGCGTGCATCTGTGCCTGAAAACCGTGGGGAACGTGCTGACGCCCGTCGGATGTCCCCAGGAGCCCTTGCGCCGGACCACCGGGTCGGCAAGTGAGCCCGGAGCCGGGCCGGAGAGCGCGGACTCAGACGGACTTCTCCAGATCCCGGCTGCCCCGGTCCCCGGCGGACTCTTCCCGGTCCGTGTGCTCCCGGCACAGAGCGACAAGGACCGCGCCGACCAACGCCAGAACCCCGGAAATGGCCGCGGCGTGGCTCATCCCGATGCCGAGTTCGTGGGCCGCCCCTCCGCCGCGAGGAGCGAACGCCAGGACGGCCGCGACCAGGGCCACTCCCACGGACGAACCGAGATAACGGGCCGCGTTGTTCGCCGCGGAACCCATCGCCACGCGGTGAGCCGGAACGCTGCGCACGGCCAGCCCCGCCAGCGCCGCGTTGACCACTCCGCTGCCGAGCCCCGCCAGCACCAGGCCGGGCACGTACCGCCACCACGAGGAATGTTCGGTGATCCCGGTCAGGGCGATCTCACCGACACCGCACACGACCAGTCCGGCCGCGACCTGATGACGATCCACGACGCGTCCGGTCAGCCGTCGGGCCTGAGGAGCGGCCACGAAGGACAGCCCCGACCAGATCCCGATGAGACCCGCGCTTTGCAGGGGACTCGACCCGAGCACACCTTGCGCCGCGATCGGAACCCAGGTCATGAAGCCGATGACTCCCAGGCCGGTCATCAGCGCGCCGACCGTCGACGCGATGAACGCGGGCCGCCGCAGGAGCGCCAGGTCCAGCATCGGGTCCGTGGCGCGCCGCTCGATCCACACGAATCCGGCCAACAACAGCAGCGCCACCCCCAGGAAGAGGAGAACGTGCAGCCGGGTCCAGCCGCCTCGTCCCTCGGTGAACGCCGCGACGAGAAGCGAGATGCCGGCGGCGAACGTCACCACGCCGGCGAGGTCGAACCGGCGTCGCTGCTCGTTCCGGGACTCCTTCAGGGCGAGGACGCCCCAGAGGGTGACGAGCGCGACGATGAGGGCGGTGATCCAGTAGGTGATCCGCCAGTCGGTCACTTTGATCAGCAGCGCCGAGAACACCGGGCCTGCGGCGATGCCGCCGCCCACCATCGCGCCCCACAGCCCGGTGGCTCGCACCCGCTCGGGGCCGGGGGCGAAAACGTGGCCCACGAGGCCGAGACCGGACGCCAGGAGGGCGGCGCTCGCCGCCCCCTGGACGGCTCGGCCGAGGACGAACACCGCCGTGGTGGG
Organism: Streptomyces sp. 8N706; assembly: GCF_052245415.1. NCBI lineage: Bacteria > Bacillati > Actinomycetota > Actinomycetes > Kitasatosporales > Streptomycetaceae > Streptomyces > Streptomyces sp. 8N706. Next base: position 27,014 of record NZ_JBQQBW010000050.1, read on the forward strand.
CGCGATGGCGCACACCACCGTGGCGAGCGTGAGCGCCGCGCCACCGATCACGAACAAGCGTTTACGGCCGTAGTCGTCGGCGAGGGTCCCCGCCACCATCAGGCTTGCCGCGAGGCCGAGACTGATACTGCCCAGGAGCCAGGTCTGTCCCGATGCCCCGGAGCCGAGCTCGGCCCCGATGATGCGCACCGTCGACACGAGGGCCGTGAAGTTGAGAAGGACAAGCAGGGTCGCCGTACACGAAATCGCCAGAGTCGCACGGGCGGAGGACCGGTGGTCGACCGGGTCGCTCGTCACTACTACCCCCCGGAGTCAGTGAGTTGGTCCCTTGGACCCTAGTCCTTCGGTCCTGGGCGGCACGATGGCACGTCGCCGCGCGGGCACGCGCCATCGCGCGCCGCCGCGCGCCCGGGCGGGGTGCCGTCAGTGGCGCAGTGACGCGCCGAAGCCCGCCGCCAGGGGCATCCGCAGACCCAGCGGGGGAGGAGCGGCCAGAGCGTCCCTGACCGGGCGGGAGTACCCCCGGGCGAAGACGGCGCCGAGAACGAAGTCCGCGGCCAGGGCGAGGACTTCGGCGCGGTGCTGGCTCAGGCCGTGGCCGTCCGTGTGCACTTCGAAGCGGCACACATCGCGGTTGATCTTCTTCGCCCGCTCCGCCAGCCGGTAGGAGAGCTCCGGATCGGTCCGTTCGTCGTTCGTCCCATGGACCAGCAGCACCTGCCGGCCGGTGAGCTGCTTCACCGGATCGGGGCAGGCCCGCCCGCGCTGCTCGGGAAGCCAGGGAGCCAGAGCGAGTACGGAGTTGACGGCCGGGTGGTCCGCGGCGTGCAGCGCGGCGCGCGCCCCCATGCCCGTACCGGCCAGGCAGACGGGGACGTCGCCATAGCGCCGTACGGCCTCGTCCGCCGCCCAGCGGGCGTCCTCCACGGGATGGGACGCGGAGCCGTTCCACCCGCGGTAGCGATAGCGGACGACATGGGTGACCAGACCTTCGGGGCGTCCCTCGCGAGCCAGCCGCCGCGCCAGGAGCCGGGCGGCCGCCGCGGCCACCGGCGACTGACGCCGGGTGCTCACCGGTTCGCCGTGAGGCAGTAACAGCACCACGCCGTGAACCGTCGCCTCCGCCCCGGTCGCTCCCGCCGCCCGCCCCAGCCGGGCACCCCGCACCGGCACTGCTTCCTGAGCCATGCCAGAAACGATGGCAGAAGGATGGGTGTACTCCACCATGCGTGCGGGTCACTGTTCCGTATCGGTCAGAAGCGCTCTACGCGCGTAGGCGTTAGAGTGCGGAGATGACGAGCGAGACGACCAACACCCCCAGTCCGGATCAGATCCGCCGGGCCCCCAAGGTGCTGCTGCACGACCACCTCGACGGCGGCCTGCGCCCGGGCACGATCATCGACCTCGCCCGCGCGTCGGGGTACGACGGCCTGCCGGAGACCGAGCCCGACAAGCTCGGCGTGTGGTTCCGCGAAGCCGCCGACTCCGGCTCGCTGGAGCGCTATCTCGAGACGTTCGCGCACACCTGCGCCGTCATGCAGACCCGTGAGGCCCTGGTCCGGGTCGCGGCCGAGTGCGCCGAGGACCTGGCCGCGGACGGTGTCGTCTACGCGGAGGTGCGCTATGCCCCCGAGCAGCACCTCGACGGCGGACTGACCCTCGAAGAGGTCGTCGAGGCCGTGAACGAGGGCTTCCGCGAGGGCGAGCGCCGGGCGCGTGAGGACGGCAACCGCATCCGGGTCGGCGCCCTGCTGACCGCGATGCGGCACGCCGCCCGGGCCCTGGAGATCGCCGAACTGGCCAACAACTACCGCGACCTGGGCGTCGTCGGGTTCGACATCGCCGGCGCCGAGGCAGGCTTCCCGCCCACCCGCCATCTGGACGCCTTCGAGTATCTGAAGCGGGAGAACAACCACTTCACCATCCACGCCGGCGAGGCCTTCGGTCTGCCGTCCATCTGGCAGGCGCTCCAGTGGTGCGGCGCCGACCGGCTCGGCCACGGCGTACGGATCATCGACGACATCGAGGTCACCGACGACGGCACGGTCAGGCTCGGCCGCCTCGCCTCCTACGTGCGCGACAAGCGCATTCCGCTGGAGCTGTGCCCGACCTCCAACCTCCAGACGGGCGCGGCCGCCTCGTACGCCGAGCATCCGATCGGGCTGCTCCGCCGGCTGCACTTCCGTGCCACGGTCAACACCGACAACCGGCTGATGAGCGGCACCAATATGAGCATCGAGTTCGAGCGACTCGTGGACACGTTCCAGTACACGCTCGACGACATGCAGTGGTTCACCGTCAATGCGATGAAATCAGCGTTCATTCCTTTCGACGAACGTCTGGCAATGATCAATGACGTGATCAAGCCCGGATATGCGGAGCTGAAGTCGCAGTGGCTGTTCCGTCAGACGGCCATCGAACCGGCTGTGACCAGCGGTTCACATCCCGAGCGTGACTGAGCGCCCGTTCCGTGGAAATGGCCGGGGCGTGACGACCCGGCCATTTCCGCATGTTTGCGGTGACATGCCTTCGTGACTACGTTGCGGAGTCCCGCGGTTACGGTTCGTGCGTCTCCGTATGCCTGTGTCGCGGTGCGCTCCAGACTCCCCCCATCACGAGGACGTATTTCGATGAAGCAGGGAACCGCCAAGACTCTCGGTGTCGTCGTGCTCGGCGCCGCCTTCGCCGCTGCCGCCGCCGGCTCGGCCTCCGCCGCCTCCGACGTGCAGACCGGTCTGCCCGTGGAGAACGCCGGCAAGGGGCTGCCGGGCGGCCACGAGGCCCTGACCGCTGGGCAGGGTGCCCTCGGGAAGGGCGCTTCCGGAGTCAGGAAGGGCGTCGCCGGGCTTCCCGTCGGCACCCCGCTCACCAAGGCCGCCAAGGGCACCAAGAGCGCCAAGGGCACCAAGGGAAGCGAGGGGAACGGCAAGAGTGGTCTGCTCGGTGGCCTGCCGGTCACTCAGCTGCAGACGGGCGGCACCAACAGCAACCTCCCGATCGGCAACTGACCCGGCGCCGCGCGGCGGGGGGTACGGCACCGGAACCGTGCCCCATCGCCTCCCCCGGAACTCGTGAGCCCTACGGGGCCCTCTACCAACCTCTCCCTCCCTCTCCCTCTCGAGTCTCCTCGGTCTCCTCCCGCCGAACCCGGCGCTCCGCTCAGGGACACAGCCGCGGCCCACCCATACCGAAATACGGGTGGGGGGCGGCCATCGTTCCCCAGGCTTCGCGGTGTGTCTTCTCGTTCGGCAGCAGGAGCCACAGTGCGAGGTACAGCAGAAACTGCGGTCCGGGCAGCAGGCACGAGACGAGGAAGATCACTCGCATCGTGGACGCGGACATGCCGAAGCGCCGTGCCAGGGCCGCGCACACTCCGCCGATCATTCGTCCGTCACGGGGGCGGGCAAGGCTGGTCATGAGAACTCCTTCGCGGGCCGGCGGACCCGGCGGACCGGTGGACCGGTGGACCGTCTTCGAGGTGTGTCTTCCGATACCTCGATTGTGGGTCCGCGAAGCGAGCAAAGCATCCCTCTATGGGGCGATCCCGACCCTATGGATCGTCGGGGTCGCCCCCTGAGACGCCTCCTCCCGGGAGGGGTGCGCCGACGGTACGCCGTCGTCCTTACGGCGTATCCAGGCCCTGAGCGGCGGCGTCAACAGCAGATAGGCGACCCCGACACCCGTGGTGTTCAGCACCAACGAGTCCACGTCGAGGGTGCGCCCCGGCACATCCGTCTGCAGCAGCTCGATCCCCAGCGACACCATGGCGCCCGTGAACACGGTGTGCGCGAACGCCCCCAGCAGGGAACCGCCCAGCCGACCGGTGACGACCGGCAGCAGCACGCCGAGCGGTGCGAGCAGCAGCAGCCAGGGGCCGAGGCTCTGGGCGGCCTCCCAGGGGCCGCGCGCCAACTCCGTGCGGATCGTGGCCAGCGGTCTCAGATTCGCCGCGGCCACCCACGGCAGCGACAGCGGACGCAGCGTGAGCCAGCCGACGGTCAGCAGATGCGCGACCAGGAGTACGAGTCCTGTCGCGCGGAGAGGGAAGGTGGCACGCTCGCCGGGGCCATGACGCTGCACGCTCAGGAGGACGCGGCGTCCGGGGGAGCCGGTTCCGGCGAAGACGGCTCGTTTCCCGCTGTTACCAGCCGGTTACTGACCGGAGGACCGGTGGTCCGGCGAGCAACCCGGAGGACCGGCGGATCACCCGTGGACAGGGCGGTCAGTCCACGGGAGTGCCATCGGCCTGCGCGGCTTCCGGCCGGTTGCGCAGCCTCTCGGTGCAGGTGTAGCGCTCCAGAGAGTCCCCCGGGGGGCCGCCGAGCACCACCGAGGGCTCGTTCCCGGCCGCCGCGCTCGCGGACACCAGCGTCTCGGCGAACGTGCACACCAGCTGTGCGCGTGCGTACGGCGGCAGGTCGTCCGGGACCCTGTTCAGCCGCAGCGCGTCCTTCCGGTCGCCCTTGCGCGGGCCGGTGACCTGCAGCGCGCTCGGGACCTCGGTGGAGAACCCGGCCTCCTCCTCGGGGCGCCCCGGCTGGTGCTGCAACTCCCCGAGCACGGCGCGGGCCACCCCCAGCCGGTCCGTGCCGGGCCGCCCCTCCGGCAGACGAACCTGGCGGTCCACCGGCAGGATCTGGGTGCTGCACACCAGGTAGACCTTGATGGGGCCGGTCTTCGGTGAGTCCGCGACATCGTTGCTGTCCCCGGCCACCTGGCAGGACGCCCGGGAGGGCGCGGCCCCGGCGTCGACCGGCACGGACGTGCCACGGATACCGCACCCCGCGACGGCCGTCAGCAGCGCGGCCAGGGCCGCGACGCGCGCCCGGCGGCCGGTCGCCCGGAGAGGACCTGGAAGGCGTGGGAGGCCCCGCCGGCCGTGGTGCGTCACCGCTCGTCCCCCTGTTCGTCCTCGTCCGGCCCCAGCCGCGAAGCGTCCATGGGCAGCCGCAGCGTGAACACCGCGCCGCCGTCGGAGGAGTTGGCCGCGGTGATGTCACCGCCGTGGATATGTGCGTTCTCCCGCGCGATCGAGAGGCCGAGCCCGCTGCCCTCGGACCGGGGCCGGGAGGCGCTCGCCTTGTAGAAGCGGTCGAAGACATGGGGGAGCACCTCCTCGGGAATGCCGGACCCGTGGTCCCGGACCTCGACGACCAGCTCCGCCTCGGGGGTGCCCTCGGCGGCCGTACGGACCGACACCCGTACCGGCGAACCGCCGTGCTTCAGCGCGTTCCCGATCAGATTCGCCAGGATCACATCGAGCCGCCGCGGGTCGAGCCGGGCCACGATGCCCCGCTTGGCGTGCAGCTCCACCGCGTCCAGCCAGGCCCGGGCGTCGATACATGCCGTGACCATGTCCGCGACGTCCACATCGTCCAGCACCAGCCGTGCCGTACCCGCGTCGAACCGGGTGACCTCCATGAGGTTCTCCACCAGATCGCTCAGCCGCCGGGTCTCCGAGACCACCATGCGTACGGCCGGCTCGACCATCGGGTCCAGATTGTCGGCCTCGTCCTCCAGCACCTCGGTCATCGCCGTGATCGCGGTCAGCGGGGTCCGCAGCTCGTGCGACATATCGGCGACGAAGCGCCGGCTCGCGGCCTCCCGCGCGCTCAGTTCCGCCACCCGTTGCTCCAGCGACTCCGCGGTCCTGTTGAAGGTCCGGGACAGATCGGCGAGCTCATCGGTCCCCGACACCCGCAGCCGGGTGTCGAGCTTGCCCTCGCCCAGCTGCTGCGCCGCGTTGCCCAGCCGCTGCACGGGCCGCAGCACCGTCGACGCGGCCGCCTGGGCGAGCAGGGCCGAGCCGATCAGCGCCAGCGCCGTGGCGATCCCCAGTGACCAGGCCAGCGAGTTCAGGTCGTCGCGCTCGGACGCGAGGGACTTGAGCATGTAGCCGGTCGGCCCGTCGCCGATCACCTTGGCGCCGCCGACCAGGAACGGGTCGCCGCCTATCGTCCTGCGCTGCCAGTACAGGTGGTACGGCAGCCCGTCGCCCTCGTCCGCCGCGCGCTCCTTGTCGACCGCCTTGCGCAGCGCCGCGGGCACCACGTCCAGCGTGAAGATCCCCGGGTCGGAGGGCGCGGCGCAGTCGCTGCCGTCCCGCTCCTTGTCGATCAGCACCACTTCGTAGTGCTGCGTCGTGCTCGCCATCCGGTGGGCGGCGTCCTGCAGCTGGTCGCAGGGCGGACGCAACGGCAGTGAACCGGCGTTGTCCTCCAGGGACTTGCGGAAGTCGTTGAGGGCGGCGTTCTGCGTTCGGGTGAGCACCGCGTCGCGGTTCAGCCAGTACGCGATGCCGGACGCCGACACCGCGGCGGTCAGCGCCACGAGCGCGAAGACGACCACCAGTCGCAGCCGCAGGCTGGTCAGACGCAGCATGCTCGCCGCCCAGCCGCGCACCCGGCCGGGCGGCGGTGGATGGTCCGTCACTGCGGAGTGTCCAGCCGGTAACCGACACCCCGGACCGTACGGATCAGCGTCGGGGAGGAGGGCACGTCCTCCACCTTGGCCCGCAGCCGCTGCACGCACGCGTCCACCAGCCGTGAGTCGCCGAGGTAGTCGTGCTCCCACACCAGCCGCAGCAGCTGCTGGCGGGAGAGCGCCTGACCCGGCCGGCGGCTCAGCTCCAGCAGCAGCCGCAGCTCGGTCGGGGTGAGCTGAAGATCCTCACCGTCCTTCGTCACGGTCATCGCCGAACGGTCGATCACCAGTGAACCGAAGGTCGCCGCGTCGTTGGACTCCCGCTCGCCGCGCCGCAGCACCGCACGGATCCGCGCGTCGAGCACCCGCGGCTGTACGGGTTTGAGCACATAGTCGTCGGCACCCGACTCCAGACCGACCACGACGTCGATGTCGTCGCTGCGGGCGGTCAGCAGGATGATCGGCAGCTGGTCGGTGCGACGGATCCGGCGGCACACCTCGAATCCGTCGATGCCGGGCAGCATCACGTCCAGCACGATCAGATCGGGCCGCTGCTCGCGCAGCAGCTTCAGGCCGTCCTCGCCCGAGGCCGCGGCCACCACGCGGTGGCCCTGGCGGGACAGGGACAGCTCGAGGGCCGTACGGATGGCGTCGTCGTCCTCGATCAGCAACAGGAAAGGCACGCTGGTCATTCTGGCCCAAGGAGTGCCGGGAGTTCGACCTCCCGGGAAGTCCGCCCCCGGGGCTTGGGGTCTCCCTGTACCAGGGGTGCCTGTGACAGGCCTGTGACAGTCGGCGGACAGCGCGATGAAACTGGCCCGGCAGTCTTGTGTGCACCGGGCGGAACGACGGCCCGCCAGGCAAGCGAACCGAGCAGGCTCCACCGACGGGGGGCGCGAGATGAACACACTGCACAGCGGCACCACCAGCGCAGTCATTCGTACGGCCACGCCCGTCAACCACCACACATCCAGGGACACGCTCCGCGTCGCCCACCCGGGCGGCCGGGGCACCGAGAAGTCCGGTGCCGTGAGCGGGCGGGGGTGCGCTCGCGGCACCGGGCGTGGCCGACCGCCGTACTCTCCCGGCTACCGCTGGGGATATCCCCAGGCGATCGACGCGAACGAGGTGGGGGGCCACGGGGGGAGCGCGTACGGGGAGGTCACGGGGGCGCGGAGCGGCCCGCAGGAGACCGTGAACGCCGAAACGGCGTTCACCGCCTATGTGCAGGAGCGCCGCGCCTCCCTGTACGCGACCGCGTACCACCTGACCGGTGACCGCTACGAGGCCGAGGACCTGCTGCAGAGCGCGCTGTTCTCGACCTACCGGGCCTGGGACCGGATCAGCGACAAGGCCGCGGTCGGCGGCTACCTCCGGCGCACGATGACGAATCTGCACATCAGCGCCTGGCGCCGCCGCAAGCTCAACGAGTACCCGACGGAAGAGCTTCCGGAGACGGCGGGCGACCAGGACGCGATGCGCGGCACCGAGCTGCGCGCCGTCCTGTGGCAGGCCCTGGCCCGGCTGCCCGAGTTGCAGCGCACGATGCTCGTGCTGCGCTACTACGAGGGCCGTACGGATCCGGAGATCGCCGAAATTCTGAACATCAGTGTCGGCACGGTCAAGAGCAGCATCTGGCGTTCGCTGCGCCGGCTGCGGGAGGACGAGTCCCTCAGCTTCGGCCGTGACGAGGAGGAGTCCTTCGGGGAGTTGGTCGCCTGAAGGCAGGGGGAAACAGGGGGGCAACGGGGGACTGCCGTCTCGGGGGAGACGGCGGAGCCTGTCCTTCGGGGTGGGACAGGCAGTAGGGGGGATCACGGGGACCGCGACTCGGGGGAGTGGCGGTGAGAAGCGGGACCGAGTGGCCGGGGGGTCTGCTCGGTCCCGTTCCCGCGTCCGGGGGTCTGCTCGGTCGCGTTCCCGTGCCCGGGGGTTGGCCGGGGGATGTGCGAGGGCGGACGCCCTGCGCGTACCCGGGTGTATCGGCCCGCCAGTGGGGCCTTCCGCCGCCGAGGGCGGCGGTACGGCTCAGACGTTGACGGCCGGAACGGAGGTACGGCTGCCGGCCGCCGTGGCCGCCGCGGCCGCGACGATCCGGGTGCGGGCCTCCTCCTTGCCGCAGGGGTACGCGCCCAGCGCCGACTGGCGGGCCACGATTCCGCGCTCGGCGCGCATCAGCCGCCAACCGCGCCGCAGCAGAACCGGCACCGGCTTGCGGCTCTCCCGGACGTCCCGGAGGAGCCGTCGCCGGAACGTGGTGGACGGCCGGCCGCGCAGACACAGGGCGTCCGCCAGCAGGCCCAGTTCACGACAGCGTTCGACGATCTCCGCCGCGAAGATTCCCTCCGCGATGAACACGGGTGCGTGCCCGATGTCGAGCCGCGCCGCTCCGGTCCGTGAGCTGGTGGCGATGTCGTACACCGGGACGTCCGCGACGCCGCCTCCGGCCAGCGACGCGATCGCCGCCATCGCGGCGTCGGCGTCCCAGGACCGCGGCGAGTCCCAGTCGATGCCGCTGCCGTCGGGCAGCAGCGGCAGGGGGCCGGGCCCCTCGGGCGTGGAACCGCCGTGCCCCGCAGCCGATGGCGCGTCCGCCGGGAAGGCCCCCGCGGGCGCCTCCCGGTAGAAATCGTCGAGTTGCAGCACGGGAAGTCCGGTGCGGGCGGCGAGAGAGGACTTGCCGGAGCCGGAGGGGCCGGTCAGCAGCACGACGCGGGCGGAACGACGAGGGGAGGTCACGGGTCACCATTGTCAGGCATACGGCCGGGCCTGCGAACCGCGGGGACGGGACATTCGCCGCCGCGCCCGTCCCCACCACGCAGGGGTGCGGGGCCCGTTGCGCACCGTGATGCCGACGGCCGGCCCGCGGTCGGCCCACAGCCGCGAGCGCCTCGACGCCGTCGCCGCCGGACCCGGCGGCCGGCTACGCGAGACGCTCGGCCGGGGAGCCCGGCCGAGCGCCTGCGTGCACCGCGCGCCGTCCCACCACCGCGAAACCGCCCGGAGGACCGGCGGGGTTCCGCGGGGCGGGGCCCGGGAGGTCAGACCCCGGTCGGATGCCAGACCGTCTTGGTCTCCAGGAAGGCGAGCAGCCGGTCCGTGCCCGGGTCGGCGGCCCAGTCCGTACGGGACGGGCGCAGCACCCGCTTGAGGTTGTCGGCCGCGGCCGTCTCCAGCTCCTTGGCGAGTTCCGCGTCCGCGCCCGCGAGGTCGATCGCGTTGACGTCCTGGTGTGCCGCGAGCGGCTTCGCGATCTCCGCGGTGCTGCCGGAGAGGATGTTGACGACACCGCCCGGCAGGTCGGAGGTCGCCAGCACCTCTCCGAGGGACAGCGCGGGGAGCGGCGCGGTCTCGGACGCGACCACGACCACCGTGTTCCCGGTGACGATCGCCGGGGCGACGACGGACACCAGGCCGAGGAAGGACGAGTCCTGAGGGGCCAGGACGGCAACCACACCGGTCGGTTCGGGAGTGGAGAGGTTGAAGTACGGACCGGCGACGGGGTTGGCCGAGCCGGCGATCTGGGCGACCTTGTCGGACCAGCCCGCGTACCAGACCCATCGGTCGATCGCCGCGTCCACCCGGGCCGCGGCCCCGGACGTGCTCAGCCCCTCCGCGTCGGCGACCTCGGTGGTGAACTGGCCGCGGCGGCCCTCCAGCATCTCGGCGACGCGGTAGAGGATCTGGCCGCGGTTGTAGGCCGTCGCGCCGGACCAGCCGCCGAACGCCTTGCGTGCGGCCACGACAGCGTCCCGTGCGTCCTTGCGGGAGGAGAGGGGGGCGTTGGCGAGCCATGTGCCCTTCGCGTCGGTCACCTCGTACACCCGTCCGCTCTCGGAGCGGGGGAACTTCCCCCCGACGAACAGCTTGTAGGTCTTCAGCACACTCAGGCGGTCAGCCGCGCTCATGATTCGGTCGCCTTCCGGCTCGACGGGGCGAGGTAGGCCTCCAGGCCGTGACGGCCGCCCTCGCGGCCGAAGCCCGACTCCTTGTAGCCGCCGAAGGGCGAGGCCGGGTCGAACTTGTTGAACGTATTGGCCCAGACGACACCGGCCCGGAGCTGGTCGGCCATCCACAGGATGCGCGAGCCCTTCTCCGTCCAGATGCCCGCCGACAGGCCGTACGGCGTGTTGTTGGCCTTCTCCACGGCCTCCGCCGGGGTGCGGAAGGTGAGCACCGACAGCACCGGCCCGAAAATCTCCTCCCGGGCGATACGGTGTGCCTGGGTGACGCCGGTGAAGAGCGTCGGCGGGAACCAGTAGCCGGAGGACGGGAGCTCGCAGGCCGGTGCCCAGCGCTCGGCGCCCTCGGCTTCCCCCGCCTCGGTGAGGGCACGGATACGGGCCAGCTGCTCGGCCGAGTTGATCGCGCCGATGTCGGTGTTCTTGTCGAGCGGGTCGCCGACCCGGAGCGTCCGCATCCGGCGCTTGAGGGCGTCCAGCAGCTCCTCCGCGACGGACTCCTGGACGAGGAGACGGGAGCCCGCGCAGCAGACATGGCCCTGGTTGAAGAAGATGCCGTTGACGATGCCCTCGACGGCCTGGTCGACCGGGGCGTCGTCGAAGACGATGTTCGCCGCCTTGCCGCCCAGTTCGAGGGTGACCTTCTTGTCGGTGCCCGCGACCGTACGGGCGATGGCCTTGCCGACCTCGGTGGAGCCGGTGAAGGCGACCTTGTCGATGCCGTCGTGGCCGACCAGCGCGGCACCGGTGGTGCCATCGCCGGTGATGATGTTGACGACGCCCCGGGGCAGTCCGGCCTGACGGCAGATGTCCGCGAAGAACAGGGCGGAGAGCGGGGTGGTCTCGGCGGGCTTCAGTACGACGGTGTTGCCCGCGGCGAGAGCCGGAGCGATCTTCCACGCCAGCATCAGCAGGGGGAAGTTCCACGGGATGACCTGGCCCGCGACACCGAGGGGCCGGGGGTCGGCGCCGTAGCCCGCGTAACTCAGTTTGTCGGCCCAGCCCGCGTAGTAGAAGAAGTGCGCGGCGACCAGCGGGAGGTCGGCGTCGCGGGACTCGCGGATCGGCTTGCCGTTGTCCAGGGACTCCAGCACCGCCAGCTCGCGCGAGCGCTCCTGGATGATGCGCGCGATACGGAACAGGTACTTGGCGCGCTCGGCACCGGGCAGGGCCGACCAGGCGGTGAAGGCCTTACGGGCGGCTCCGACCGCCCGGTCGACGTCCTCGGTGCTCGCCTGGGCGACCTCGGAGAGGACCTCCTCGGAGGACGGAGAGACGGTCTTGAAGACCTTGCCGTCCGCGGCCTCGGTGAACTCGCCGTCGATGAAGAGCCCGTACGACGGGGCGATGTCGACGACGGCCCGGGACTCGGGCGCGGGTGCGTAATCGAATGCTGGGCTCATGTCGGATCAGTCCACCGTCACGTAGTCGGGACCGGAGTAACGCCCGGTGCTCAGCTTCTGGCGCTGCATCAGCAGATCGTTGAGGAGGCTGGACGCGCCGAAGCGGAACCAGTCCGGCGTCAGCCACTCCTCGCCCAGCGTTTCGTTGACCATCACCAGGTACTTGATCGCGTCCTTGGTGGTGCGGATGCCGCCCGCGGGCTTCACTCCCACTTGTACACCCACGGCGTCCCGGAAGTCGCGGACGGCCTCCAGCATCAGAAGGGTGACCGGCGGAGTGGCGTTCACGGCCACCTTGCCGGTCGAGGTCTTGATGAAGTCCGCGCCCGCGAGCATCGCGAGCCAGGAGGCCCGGCGCACATTGTCGTAGGTCTGGAGTTCGCCGGTCTCGAAGATGACCTTCAGGTGCGCGGAGGTGCCCCCGTCCCGGCGACAGGCGCCCTTCACCTGCTTGATCTCCTCGAAGACCTCGAGGTAGCGGCCGGAGAGGAAGGCTCCGCGGTCGATCACCATGTCGATCTCGTCGGCCCCGGCGGCGACCGCGTCACGGGTGTCGGCGAGCTTCACGGGCAGTGCGGCGCGGCCGGAGGGGAAGGCGGTCGCGACCGAGGCGACATGGATGCCCGAACCGGTCAGGGCCTCCTTGGCCGTGGCCACCATGTCGGGGTAGACGCAGATCGCGGCGACCCGGGGGACGCCGCGGTCCGTCGGGTCCGGATGGATGCCCTTGGCGCAGAGCGCCCGGACCTTGCCCGGGGTGTCCGCGCCTTCGAGCGTCGTCAGATCGATCATCGAGATGGCGAGGTCGATGGCGTACGCCTTCGCCGTGGTCTTGATCGAGCGGGTACCGAGAGTCGCGGCGCGGGCCTGCAGGCCGACCGCGTCGACGCCCGGCAGGCCGTGCAGGAAGCGGCGCAGCGCGGTGTCGGAGGCGGTCACGGCCGCCATCGACGCCAGGCGCTCCGCGGCTTCGGCGCCGTATGCGGGAACAGTGGTGGGCATGGTCACCAGAGGAGCATATCTACGCGCGTAGCAGCTGTCACCCCCGGTACGGCTCCCGAACCCGGGCCCGGACCGCTCCCGCGGGCCTCGTCCGGTGCCGGAACGCAACGTCCGGCATCCGGACGATCAGGCAGAATCAGCCGCATGACGAGCCCGGACAACTCCTCCGCCCCCCAGCCCGCGCCGCACCAGAAGTACGCCGACCGCGCCTATCGCTCGCCGGCCGGGATGATCGGCGGGGTGCTGCTGCTCCTCCTCGCCCTGTGGCTCGGCGGGGACGCGCTGATCCGCGGCGAGGGGCGCACCCGGTGGCTCGCGCTGGCGGGGCTGCTGCTCATCGTGCCGCTGGTGGTGGCGTACACCCTGCGCCCCGCGGTGTTCGCGGGCGCCGAGCGGCTCCGGGTGCGCAACCCCTTCCGTACGATCACGCTGCCCTGGGCGTCGGTCGAGGACGTGCGGGCGGGTTACTCCAGCGAGGTCTTCGCGGGCGGCCGCACGTACCAGCTGTGGGCCATCCCGGTCTCCCTGCGCGCACGGAAGAGGGCGGCCCGCCAGGCGGCGCGCCCGGAGTCCGGGGATCCGTTCGGCCGAACCTCCTCCACGGCGCACACCTCCGGCGCTGCGGCCGGCCGTGCACCGTCGGACCAGGCGGTGGCCGAGCTGCGGGAGCTGGCGGATCGCCACGGGTCGAAGGAGCCGGCACCGGGAGCGCGGGGGGAGCCGGCACCGGGAGCGCCGGAGGTGCGCTGGGCGTACGAGATCATCGGGCCGAGCGCCGCCGGAGCGGTCCTGCTGGCGATCCTCCTCGCCACGGGGTGAGGCGGGGGCGGCCGCGCGCCCGGCCGACGATCCGCCTCGCCGCGCCCTCGCCGGTCCACCGGCAGGCGGCCGGGCAGGGCCTCCCCGCCCGGCCGGGTCAGATGCCCGCCGCCGCCGAAAGATCCGTTGTGAGGCCGTGCAGCACCGACGCCGCCGTCGACCGCGCCCGGTCGAGAGCGAGCGCCGAGGAGACCGGGACGACGACCTCCAGATAGCACTTCAGCTTGGGCTCGGTGCCGCTCGGGCGGACGACGACCCGGGCCGCCTCCACACCCCGCCCCTCGTCCCCCGACAGGTGGTACCGCAGGCCGTCGGTCGGCGGCAGCTTGTCCGTGCCCCGGGTGAGGTCCTCCGCCGAGGCGACCGTCAGACCGGCCAGTACGGCCGGGGGCCGCTCACGCAGCCGCCGCATGGCCGCCGCGATCAGCGACACGTCCGCCACCCGTACGGACAGCTGGTCGGTGGCGTGCAGTCCGTACTCGACCGCGATGTCGTCGAGCAGTTCCGCGAGCGTACGGCCCTTCTGCTTGAGCTCGGCCGCCAGCTCGGCGACGAGCAGGGCGGCGGTGATGCCGTCCTTGTCGCGGACTCCGGCCGGGTCGACGCAGTAGCCCAGCGCCTCCTCGTAGGCGTAGCGCAGCCCGTCGACGCGGGCCAGCCACTTGAATCCGGTGAGCGTCTCGTCGTAGGAGACTTCCGAACCCGCCTTGGCCGCGATCCTGGACAGCAGGGAGGAGGAGACGATCGTCGTCGCGAACGTGCCCTCCGCCCGCTTGTGGACGAGGTGCTCGGCCAGCAGCGCGCCCACCTCGTCGCCGCGCAGCATCCGCCAGCCTCCCGGGGCCGACGGATCGGCGACGGCGACGGCGCAGCGGTCCGCGTCCGGGTCGTTGGCGATGACGATGTCCGGCCGGGCCGACCGGGCGGTGGCGAAGGCGAGGTCCATCGCCCCCGGCTCCTCCGGGTTGGGGAAGGCCACCGTCGGGAACGCCGGGTCGGGCTCGGCCTGCTCGGCGACCACGGTGGGCGCGGGGAAGCCCGCGCGGGTGAAGGCGGCGACGAAGGTGTCGCGGCCGACGCCGTGGAGGGGCGTGTAGACGACGTCCACGTCCCGGGGGCAGCCGGGGGTGACCACCGCGTCGGTACGGGCGAGATACGCCTCCACGACCTCGTCGCCGAGGGTCTCCCAGCCCGACTCCGGGCGCGGTACGTCGGCGAGCCTGCCGATGGCGGCGATCTCGGCGGCGATCTCGCCGTCCGCGGGCGGCACGATCTGGGAGCCGTCGCCGAGGTAGACCTTGTAGCCGTTGTCGCGCGGCGGGTTGTGACTGGCGGTGACGGTGACGCCTGCGACCGCGCCGAGGTGCCGGACGGCGAAGGCGAGGACGGGCGTGGGCAGCGGGCGGGGGAGCAGCGCGGCCCGCAGTCCCGCGCCGACCATCACGGCCGCGGTGTCGCGGGCGAAGTCAGCGCTCTTGTAGCGCGCGTCGTAGCCGATGACGACCAGTCCGCCGCCCCGGCCCTGCTTCCTCAGGTACGCCGCGAGACCGGCGGCGGCCCGGATCACGACGGCGCGGTTCATGCGCATGGGGCCCGCGCCGAGCTCGCCGCGGAGTCCTGCGGTGCCGAACTGGAGCATGCCGTCGAAGCGTTCCGCGATCTCCGCGAGCTGTTCGCTCTCGGCGCCGTTCTCGACGTCCGCCGGGTCCACGCCGTCGAGCAGCCGGCGCAGCTCCTCACGGGTCTCCGGGTCGGGGTCCTCGGCCAGCCAGGTGCGGGCCTGGCGGATCAGCTCCGCTGTGTCGCTTGCCACGTGATGCTCCTGTTGTCCGGTACGGGCCACTCGCCGCGGGGCCCCCTGCAGGGCGGGGCTCCGCCGGTTCGCGGTGCGGGATGTGTACCCGGCGTGGGTGGGTGTGTCACCGGAACGGCCCAGCCCGGCTGGGCCGCTCCGGTGCCGCGGTTTCGCGGTCCGGTGTTCTGCCGGGCCGTGCTGCGGGGGTTCGGGGCGGGTACCCGGCCGGGACCGGGTCTGTCACCTCTGCGGCCGGTCCGTCGACTCCGCGACCGGTCTGTCACCTCTGCGGCCGGCCGGCTCGGTCACCGGTCCGGCCAGGGGTTTTCCGTCGGCGCCCATCAGCGGTACACCGGGTCCGACGGCGGTGCCTCCGAGCGGATCCGTCAGATACGGTCCAGGACCTGGGCCAGCAGGCTGCCCATCCGGGTCGCGGAGTCGCGCCCGGCCTGAAGCACCTCCTGGTGGTTGAGCGGCTCTCCCGTCATGCCCGCGGCGAGGTTGGTGACCAGGGAGATGCCGAGCACCTCGGCGCCGGCCTCACGAGCCGCGATGGCCTCGAGCACGGTGGACATCCCCACCAGGTCGCCGCCGATCACCCGGACCATGTTGATCTCGGCCGGGGTCTCGTAGTGCGGGCCGGGGAACTGCACGTACACGCCCTCTTCGAGGGTGCTGTCGACCTCCTTGCACAGCGCGCGCAGCCGCGGCGAGTACAGGTCGGTGAGGTCGACGAAGTTCGCTCCGGTGATGGGGGAGGCGCCGGTGAGGTTGATGTGGTCGCTGATCAGCACCGGCTGGCCCGGGCGCATCCCGGGGCGCACGCCTCCGCAGCCGTTCGTCAGGACGACCGTCTTGCACCCCGCGGCGACGGCGGTGCGGACGCCGTGTGCGACGGCGGCGACTCCGCGGCCCTCGTAGTAGTGCGTGCGGCCGAGGAAGACCAGCGCCCGCTTGTCGCCGATCGCATACGAGCGGACGGTCCCGGCGTGGCCCGCGACGACCGGCGGCGGGAAGCCGGGCAACTCGGTGACCGGGAACTCGGATGCGGGTGCCCCGAGAGCCTCGGCGGCGGGGACCCAGCCGGAGCCCATGACGAGGGCGACGTCGTGGCTCTCGGCACCGGTCAGCTCACGCAGGCGGTCGGCGGCGGCGTCGGCGTCGGGAGCGCCGGGGTTGTCCGGAGTAACAGAAGCGTTCACGGCACGAGCCTAGCCTGTTCTCGCCTACGCGCGTAGACGACATCCGTACAGGGGCCGGAAACCTGGCCTCTCCAGGGGTGTCCGGGCAGCGCCGTCGCCGTCAGCAAGGTCTCTTGCGGAGTTCCATCACATAGTCGTGGGGCGCGCCCGCCGACTCCGCCGCGTCCGCGATCTCGCCGAGGTAGCGCGCCGAGGGCAGCCCGCCCTCGTAGCCGTTCAGGACGTACACCCACGCGGCCTCGTCGCCGTCCAGGGTGTGCACCCGCACCCGCATACGGCGGTAGATGTCGAGCCCGACGCCCTCCCAGCGGTCCATGGAATCCTCGTCCATGGGGGCGATGTCGTAGAGCGCGACGAAGACCTGGGAGCGCGGGGCCTCCACGATCGTGGCCAGGGCCCCTTCCCAGCCCATCTGCTCCCCGCCGAACGTGAGCCGCCAGCCGGAGAGCCAGCCCGTGCCGCGCAGCGGCGAGTGGGGGGCGCGGCGGGACATCAGCCGCGCGTCGAGGTTGCCGGCGTACGCGGCGTAGAGCGACATGACTCGAAGGGTACGGGAGGGGCAGCCGGGTTTTCCCGGGGCGCCCGGCCCGTACGGAGGCCCCCGCCGGGAGACGGCCGCACGGGTGCGGGACAATGGAGCATGTGACTCGGATCGTGATCATCGGTGGCGGACCCGGCGGCTATGAGGCGGCGCTGGTGGCCGCACAGCTCGGCGCGGAGGTGACCGTCGTCGACTGCGACGGCCTGGGCGGGGCGTCGGTGCTCACCGACTGCGTACCGTCGAAGACGTTGATCGCCACGGCCGAGGTGATGACCACCTTCGACTCTTCGTACGAAGAGCTGGGGATCATCGTCGCCGATGACACGCCGTATATCGACCGGGCGGCGCGCGTGGTCGGTGTCGACCTGGGCAAGGTCAACCGCCGGGTGAAGCGTCTCGCGCTCGCCCAGTCCCACGACATCACCGCCTCCGTCACGCGCGCCGGCGGCCGGGTCATGCGCGGCCGCGGCCGGCTGGAGCCCGCCCAGGCTCCGGACGGGTCGCGCAGGGTCACCGTCACCGCCGCGGACGGCTCCAGCGAGGAACTGGTCGCGGACGCCGTACTCGTCGCCACCGGCGGGCACCCGAGGGAGATCCCGGACGCGCTGCCCGACGGCGAGCGCATCCTCAACTGGACCCAGGTGTACGACCTCGATGAGCTCCCGGAAGAGCTGATCGTGGTCGGCTCCGGTGTCACGGGCGCCGAGTTCGCGGGCGCGTACCAGGCGCTGGGCTCCGAGGTGACCCTGGTGTCCTCGCGCGACCATGTGCTGCCGGGCGAGGACCCGGACGCGGCGGCCGTGCTGGAGGACGTGTTCCGGCGCCGCGGGATGAACGTCATGGGCCGCTCCCGCGCCCAGTCCGCCAAGCGGGTGGGCGACCGGGTCGAGGTCACACTCGCCGACGGCCGGGTCATCACCGGCTCGCACTGCCTCATGGCGGTCGGCGCCGTCCCGAACACCGCGGACATGGGCCTGGAGGAGGCCGGGGTCCGGCTCAAGGACTCGGGGCACGTCTGGACCGACCGGGTGTCGCGTACGACCGCACCGGGCGTGTACGCGGCGGGTGACTGCACGGGCGTCTTCGCGCTGGCGTCGGTCGCGGCGATGCAGGGCCGGATCGCGATGTACCACTTCCTGGGCGACGCGGTCGCGCCGCTCGATCTGAAGACGGTCTCGGCGAACGTGTTCACGGACCCGGAGATCGCGACCGTGGGCTACAGCCAGGCGGACCTGGACAACGGGTTGATCGACGCCCGGGTCGTCAAGCTGCCGCTGCTGCGCAACCCGCGCGCCAAGATGCAGGGCATCAGGGACGGCTTTGTGAAGATCTTCTGCCGCCCGGGGACCGGCATCGTGGTCGGTGGTGTCGTGGTCGCGCCGAAGGCGAGCGAGCTCATCCATCCGATATCGATCGCGGTCGACAACAACCTGACCGTGGAACAGATCGCCAACGCCTTCACGGTGTACCCGTCCCTGTCGGGCTCGATCGCCGAGGTGGCGCGGCAGCTCCACACCCGCAAGACACAGCGCGAGGGCTGAACCCGCCCGTCCCTCCTCGGGGGCGACGCCCCGTATACCACTCGTGGCATCCCCGTGCGAACAACTTCTGTTATTCGGCGCATACTGCTGAAACCAGACGGTCGTTGGGGTTACTGTCAGTTTCGTGTTCGCTGCAGAACGTCGCCAATTGATCCTCGAAATGGTGCGAGCCAATGGAGCCGTGTCGCTCCGTGAGCTCGCCCGCGTTGTCCAGACCTCCGAAGTGACCGTACGCCGAGACGTACGTGCGCTGGAGGCAGAAGGACTGCTCGACCGCCGGCACGGCGGTGCGGTGCTGCCGGGCGGACTCACCAGGGAGTCCGGCTTCCCGCAGAAATCCCATCTAGCGACCGCGGAGAAGACGGCCATCGCCGATCTCGCGGCCGGTCTCGTCGAAGAGGGCGAGGCGATCGTCGTCGGTGCGGGTACGACCACGCAGGAGCTGGCCCGCCGGCTCGCGCGCGTGCCCGGGCTCACCGTGGTCACCAACTCGCTGCTGGTCGCCCAGGCGTTGGCCCATGCCAACCGGGTCGAGGTCGTGATGACCGGCGGCACCCTGCGGGGCTCCAACTACGCACTGGTCGGCAGCGGAGCCGAGCAGTCCCTCCAGGGGCTGCGGGTCTCCCGGGCGTTCCTGTCGGGCAGCGGGCTGACCGCGGAGCGCGGGCTGTCCACGTCCAACATGCTGTCGGCGAGCGTCGACCGCGCGCTGGTCCAGGCCGCCGCCGAAGTCGTGGTACTCGCGGACCACACCAAGCTGGGTACCGACACGATGTTCCAGACGGTGCCGACCGACGTGATCACGCGCCTGGTGACGGATGATCCGCCGCTGCACGACGACCGTGCCGCCACCGAGTTGCAGGCGCTCGCCGATCAAGGGGTGCAGGTCGCGGTGGCCGGCCCCGGCGCGGTGTCCTCAGGGCCAGGCGCCGAGGGAAACGGTCCTCCAGGCCGCCGGTCCCGCCGGATGGGGCAGGCCCCGAAGGACGAGCTGCCGCTGCCGGGGCAGCGGCGCAATCACCCACCGGGGCCGGGCGGGCCGCAGTTGCGCAGCGCCGCTTCGCTGGCGGAGCAGCAGGCGGCGGTCGCGAACGGCCGGGTCGCGGATCTCTCGCCGCGTCGGCGTTAGGGCCCGTCGCACGAGCGGCGCCGTTCGCCCGAAGGGCGGGGTTCGCGGCCCAGGACTCCGCCCGGGTGGAGGCCCCGGCCGAAGGCCGGGGAAGCGCCCCCGGGTGCGTGCGATCGCAAGGCGGTACTCCCCCGGCTACCGCCGGGGCCCACCGGCCGGAGGCTGGGGAGGTCGTCCTCGTACAGGGACCCCCATGCCGAAGGCAGCCGCCCCGGTGGACTGGCTGCGAGCGGCCGTGCGGACCGAGGTGCGGACGGCGCGCCGCCGGGCGGCGCGATGTGCCGTACGACCGGCCACCGCCGACGCCGCCCCTCGGATGAACCCGACCAGCGATGGCTGGGGGAGTGCCTGCCAGGCCGTCGAGGACCATCGGCGGGCCCCACCCGGACGGAGTCCCGGGGACTGGGGGGCTCAGCGGCTCACGTGTTGTCCGCTTTGAGCCCGGTGAACGTCAGTGCCAGCAGCCGGTCGGCCAGGTCCGGGTCGTCGGGGGTTTCCTCGACGGCCAGCGCAATGGCGTTGATCAGCTGCATCAGATCGGCGATCTCGACGTCGCGGCGTACGGCGCCGGCCTGCTGAGCCCGTACGAGCAGTGCGCTGCCCGCCTCGCGCATCGGCACGCTGCACCGTGCCAGCGCGGAGGTCGTGTCGTGCGAGGCGCTCATCAGCGCCCGGGCCAGCCCCCGGTAGGTGCCGGCATGGTGGATGATGGCCCGCAGCCAGTCGACCAGCCCGGCGCACGGCTGTTCGGCATCGAGCAGCTCCCGTGAGCGAGCCAGCAGGGCGTCGACCTCGCCCTGGAAGACGGCGCCCATCAGGGCGTAACGGTTGGGGAAGTGACGGTAGAGCGTGCCGATGCCCACTCCGGCGCGCCTGGCGATGTCCTCCAGCGACGCATCGGTGCCGTGTTCGGTGAAGGCCGTGCGGGCCTCGGCCAGCAGCCGCTCGTAGTTGCGCCGCGCATCGGCCCGCATGGGCCGCGCCGAGTGCGCCGCCGTCTCGGTCGCCATCGCCGTCCTCCCTGTTTCCCGGGGCCTCCGGGCGAAGTCCGGGGAGTCCAGCATGCCATCGCGTCACCGGAGAACGGCTCCGTACGGCGCCCAGGGCCCTCTCCGGGCAGCTATGGGCGTCTGCGGAGGCCGACGGCGTCTGCGGGGCCCCGGGGGGACGGGGAGCCGCCGTACGGGCGCGGGGGGCCGCCGTACGCTCGCTCAGCGGACCGAGCCCGGCCGTCCCGGCCGTGGCGGGACCGCCGCTTCCAGCCGTACACCAGCAGCACCGTCCAGCCGGACGGCGGCATGAGGAAGCCCCCGGTACGAGGTACCGGGGGCCTTCCATACAGGCGGCTGAACCGCTGTCAGTCCTTGATGTCGCAGATGACGGCGCCGGAGGAGATGGAGGCGCCGACTTCGGCGGTGAGGCCCTTGATGGTGCCCGAGCGGTGGGCGTTGAGGGGTTGTTCCATCTTCATGGCTTCCAGGACGACGACGAGGTCGCCCTCGTTGACCTCCTGGCCGTCGGTGACGGCGACCTTGACGATGGTGCCCTGCATCGGGGAGGCCAGCGTGTCGCCGGAGGCGGCCGCGCCGGCCTTCTTCGAGGCCTTGCGCTTGGGCTTCTTCGCCCCGCCCGCCGGCGCTCCGGCGGCCAGGGCCAGGGTGGAGGGCAGGGAGACCTCCAGGCGCTTGCCGCCGACCTCGACCACCACCGTCTCCCGCGCCCCGGCCCCGGCCTCGGCCTCCTCGGTGCCGGGGGCGGTGAAGGGCGGGATGTCGTTGACGAACTCGGTCTCGATCCAGCGGGTGTGGACGGTGAAGGGCCCCTGGGTTCCGGTCAGTTCCGGGGCGAAGGCGGGGTCCTGCACCACGGCGCGGTGGAAGGGGATGGCGGTGGCCATGCCCTCCACGGTGAATTCGGCCAGGGCGCGGGCGGCGCGCTGCAGGGCCTGGCCCCGGGTGGCGCCGGTGACGATCAGTTTGGCCAGCAGGGAGTCCCAGGCGGGGCCGATGACGCTGCCGGATTCCACCCCGGCGTCCAGGCGCACCCCGGGGCCGGCGGGCGGGGCGAAGGTGGTGACGGTGCCCGGGGCGGGCAGGAAGCCGCGGCCGGGGTCCTCGCCGTTGATCCGGAACTCGAAGGAGTGGCCGCGGACCGGCGGGTCCTCGTATCCCAGTTCTTCGCCGTCGGCGATGCGGAACATCTCGCGGACCAGGTCGATGCCGGTGACTT
>NZ_JBQQBW010000051.1:0-47414 GCF_052245415.1 Streptomyces sp. 8N706
GTGTTCCCCCCCCACGACGACGTCCGGATCAGGCCTGCTCGCTGATGTTGACCATCCACGTGATACCGAACCTGTCAGTGCACATGCCGAACACGTCGCCCCACATCTGCTCCTCCAGGGGGACGGACACGGTGCCGCCGTCGGACAGCTTGTCCCAGTAGCCGCGCAGTTCGTCCGCGTCGTCGCCGCTCAGGCTCACCGCGATGTTGTTCCCGGGTTCGTGTTCCATCCCCGGCGGATTGTCGGCGCCCATCAGCGTGAATCCGCTGGCGGTCTCGAGCATGCTGTGCATGACCTTGTCGTCGTATCCGGGGGGCGACTCGGAGCCGAAGTCGCCGTAGGTGTTCAGCCTCAAATTGCCGCCCATGACGCTCTTGTAGAACTCCATGGCCTGCCGCGCATCGCCGGCGAAGCTGATGTACGGGTTGAGACGAGAGGGCACAAGTTGCTCCTTTCGAGACGAACAGTACGTAAGGGCAGCCTACGGGCGTCAGGGGCGAAGTCGGACCACCTGAGGGCCCTGGTTGCCCGCCTGGTCGGCGACTCAGCATTCGTGCAGACGACGTCCTGGTCGAACGCCGTCAACGGGGCGCTGGTCACGTGGTTCAGGGACCTGGGAGTTGTCTGGACGGCGAACTCGTCGACGAGCGGCTTGCGGCTGCTGTTCCAGGCGGAGGCAACGTGGCGGGGTGGTCTGTAAGCAGGCGGCTGACCTGCGCAAAGGCCGCGCGGCCCACCCTCGGGCGAAGAGGGCGGGGCTCCTTTCATCGGTAAGGCACTCCGCTGCGCTCGCGCTCGGTGTGGCTCCCGCTCGCGGCGGAGGCCAGGGCCGTCGTGCAGGTGATCGCCGCAGCGACTCTGTACCGGTTGGGGGCGCGCCGTCGCTGCCGACTCCGAGCATCAGCGGCGAGCGCGGGGTTGGCGTGCCTCGCCAGGCGTGGGCTGCGCTCGCCGGTGATGAGGAGGGGGAGGCGGCGCGGGCTGCGGTGGAGTGAGAACAGCCCGCGCCACCCCCCGGTTACCGAGCGGCCGGTCTCAGGTGGATCACAGAGAGGTGCGGAAGGGACCGGTGACCTCGTAGGTGATCCCGCCGCTGCTGGAGCCGGAGGTGCCGCGCTGGGAGGAGAAGTACAGGCGGTTGCCCGCGGGGTTGAACGCCGGGCCGGTGATCTCGGAGGAGGACTGGCCGGTGATCCGCAGGAACGGGGCGACGATGTCGTCGGGGGTGATGATGCAGATCTCCATGTTGCCGCCGTCCTCGGCCACGTACAGGTCGCCGACGGCGGCGGAGGCGGTGATGTTGTCCACGCCCGTCAGCGGGGCGCCGGTGACGTTGTCGTCGTAGACGATCGCGATGGTGTTGTTGGCGGCGTTGTAGGCCCAGACGCGGCTGTCACCCTTGGTGGTGAAGTAGCAGATGTTGTTGCGGTACCAGCAGCCCTCGCCGCCGTTGAAGAGCTTGGCTCCCGAGACCTGGTCGCGGGTGGGGGTGGGGCTGCCGTCGGGGTCGGGCACGTTGGCCCAGGACAGGACGCCGGAGACTTCCTTGAGCACCTGCAGGGTGCCCGAGGACAGGTCGCCCCAGGTGGTGGGGACGAACCGGTAGAAGCAGCCGTCGGAAGCGTCCTCGGTCAGATAGATGACCTTGCGGACCGGGTCAGAGGCGGCGGCCTCGTGGTTGAACCGGCCCATCGCAGGCCGCTGGACCGCGGCGTTCACCCCCCACGGGTCGGTCTCATAGACGAAGCCGGTGCTGACCTCCTCGCAGGAGAGCCAGGTGTTCCACGGGGTGGAACCGCCCGCGCAGTTGCGGCTGGTGCCGCCCAGGATCCGGTACGCGCCGGTGACGGAGGCGCTGCTGTTGAACTTCACCGCGCTGGCCCCGCCGGCGCCGCTGCCGAGCTCGGCGTTGGAGACGTAGATCCAGCCGGTCCCGTCGGCGAAGCACTCGCCGCCGTCGGGCGCGCCGTGCCAGGTGTAGCTGGTGCCGGGTACGGTCTGGGAGGAGCGGGCGATCACCCGGCTGGTGAAGCCTGCCGGGAGCATGATGCCGTTGGCGTCGGCCGACTGCAGGGCTCCGTACGGGCTGGTGCCGGGGAGAGCGGGGTAGGCGGCCGCCTGCCGCCACAGGGATCCGGAGAAGGCTGCCGCGCCGGCGCCGATGACGGCGGCACGGAGAAGAGAACGGCGTTCCACATCTACTCCTTCATCAAGGAAGGGCGAACGATGGCTGGTTGAGCTCCGCCGACTGGTCACCGGGCAGAGAGATTAGGAGGGCCGCACTCGACCGATAAGGCCCACGCATGCAAACTCTTTCCAGCCATCTGGTGCGTGGAAATCACGCAAAAACGATCTGGCACATCCGAAGTGAACCGGAGCGGAATTCTCGCGGTCCGCGCGATGGCGATCGTTCCCCTTGAGCAGAGCAAAGGAAGGTCCCGAATCCGGCGATCGCACCGGTCAGCGTCTTGTGCCGGCGCATATGGGCGCGAGCGCGTACGTGGAGGTCGTGCAGGTCGATGGTGCGCGTTCCCGGCGTGCCCGGGTGCTGGCCGGACGGCGTGCGGCGCCACGGGGCAGCGGCGGACGGCTGGACGCTGGTTTTCGGTGGCGGGTACATCGTCGCCGTGCCGGTGCCCTCAGCGGCGAGTGCTTGCTCCGCCGCTGCGCACCAGGCGGTACTGCTGAACCAGTGGGCCACTTCCTCTGCGGTGGGACGGTCATCTGGCTGCTTGGCCGGCATCCGCAGGAGATACGCATCAAACGCGCCGGGCAGGTCCGGGCGCAGCTGGTAAGGCGGCACGGGCAGGCTGTTGACGTGCAGGTGAAGCGAGGCCGCTGAGGTGTCGGCTTGGAAAGGGGGCGGCCCGCCAGCAGCTGGTACAGGACGCAGCCGAGCGAGTAGACGTCGCAGCCGGGGCCTGCGGTGTGTCCCAACACGCGCTCGGGTGCGAGGGTCTGGCGTCGTCGGCTCTTGGCGTCAGCTGGCGTCAGCCCGCTGCCATGGCGCACAGCCGCTCGGTGCTCTGGCATTCACCGGAAGCCAGAGGGACGCCCGGGGTTACTGGCCGGCCCTGGCCGCGTCCTCGATCCGTTCTCTGGCGTCTTCAGCGGCCTTCTTCTGTTCCTCTTCCAACCGGTTGCGCTGCTGCTCCGCCGTCTTGCGGGCCTCTTCGGCGGCCTGCTGCTCCGCCTCCGCGGTCTGCTGAGCGGCCTCCCCCTGCGGTGATGTCGCCGGTGGGACGGGCTCGGAGTGCTCCCGCTGCACGAGCGGGGCCTGGTCGCGGCCGTCGGTGCGTGCAGGTTCGGAGGTGGTGGGCGATGCGGAGGGGCGTGCGGGCGAGGAGGGCCCGGTGGTCCGGGGCGGGGTGACGGCGTCGGTGTCCCCGCCGGCGCCGAGGTGGTGGCTGGCGACAACCGAGGCTGCGAACACCGCGGCGGCCGCGGCACCGCTGAGGACCCTGCTCCGGCGCGGCAGGCGGATCCGGCCACGCCGCCGCGTGTCAGCCACGGGTGCGGTGCGAGGCCACCGGGCAACCTGTGCGGCGGTGGGGCGGGCGGCGGGGTCCTTGGCGAGCATCCGCAGCAGCAGCGTCTACACCGCCGCCGGAATCTCGGGGCGGACCTGCCGGGGTGGTACGGGTGCGGCGTCGACGTGCTGGTACACCACAGCTGCCACGGCGTCCCCGTTGAACGGCGGGCGGCCGCAGAGCAGTTCGTACAGCACACAGCCCAGCGCGTACACATCCGCCTCCGGCCCGGCGGTGCGGCCCATGCCGCGCTCCGGTGCCAGATAGGCGCTGGTGCCCAGTACTGCCCCGGTGGTGGTCAGGGCGGAGGCGCCCTCACCCTGGATGCGGGCGATCCCGAAGTCCGCGATCTTCACGCTGCCTTCGGCGAGCAGCAAGTTGCCGGGCTTGATGTCCCGGTGCACCACCCCGGCCTTGTGAGCGGCCGCCAGACCGGACGCGGCCTGCCCGACCAGCCGGCATGCCTCTTCGACCTCCAAGGGCCCCCTGTCAGCAGCCAGTTCGGCGCTCAGGCTGCGTCCGGCCACCAGTTCCATGACCAGGTAGCAGCGGCCCTGCTCCTCGCCGAAGTCGTAGACCGCCAGCACGTTCGGGTGGTTCAGCCCGGCTGCGGTCTGTGCCTCCTGCCGGAACCGCTCGGTGGCGTCGGGCACTGTCAACCTCTCCAGCAGCAGCTTCACCGCGACCTGGCGGCCGAGCGTGGTGTCCTCGGCGCGCCAGACCTCGCCCATGCCGCCACGGCCCAGCACCTCCAGCAGCCGATACCGCCCTGCTGCCAGCTCGTCCACGCGCACCACCCTTTGACCCGAGGTTGCACAATGGCGGATCACCGTACCCACCGCATGTCACGGATCTGGTCACGGGAAGTGAAGGTACTGTGCCCGGCAATCAGGAGACCAACGGGTACCCGTCCCGCGAGGGCGATCGAGTGGGCGTTGTGGCCCTCAGCCTGTCGCAGCTCCCAGAACGTAGAACAGAGGCGCCGGGCCCATGCGTCCGGCGCCGCCGGCTCAAGGTGACGTCAATCCTGCTGGGCAGCGGCCTTGCGGCGACGCATCACCAGGTAGCCGCCCGCGCCACGTAGCTCACCGAGCGGGACCTCGGTTTTCTTCACGAACCCCAGCACCTCGGTGTAGCTCGCGCCTCCTGATCGAAGAGACAGGCTCTAGTCGTGGGGCGGGAGGTGGCCGAGCTGGTGGTCGGCGACGCTCAGGGCTTCGGTGACCAGGCGTTTGAGGTGACCGTGCTGGAGGGTGTAGACCACCCGGCGGCCGTCCTTGCGGGTGGCGACCAGACCAGCCAGACGGAGTTTGGCCAGGTGCTGACTGACGGAGGGGCGGGCGGCCCCACACGCGGCGGTCAGTGTGGCGACGTCGGCCTCGCCCTGGATGAGCTGCTGGAGCAGGGCCAGCCGGGTGCGGTCGGCGAGCAGGGCCAGGACGGCCGCGGCAGCGGCCAGCCGCTCGGTGTTGCCGAGCCCTTGCGAGAGAGGTGCACCTGCGGCAGGCACGCGTGCGCTCATGCGCACATGGTAGGGGCCGCCGAAGTCCCGGGGGCGGGTCAGACAGCGGTCCGCAGCGGCCAACGCTCGTGCAGGTCGTCGATGACGAAGTCATGAGTGTGCCGCCAGCCGGGACCCACGTGGTGCGCGTCGGCCAGGTGCGGGTGCCCGTGCTCCAGGGCGGTGTGCAGGTGGGGAAGGCGGGAGGGGTCCGGTGCGGGCCACAGGCGCCAGGCGGCCACCGCCGCGCCGAGGGCCACCAGGCCCAGGACGAGGGCCACGGACGCCAGGCCGGCGGTGGCGCCCAGCCAGCCGGCCAGCGGGTAGGTCACCAGCCAGCAGCCGTGGGAGAGGGAGAACTGGGTGGCGAAGGCGGCGGTGAGGTCGGCGGGGGCGGCGGAGCGGCGGATCAGGCGGCCGGTGGGGGTCATGATGACCGATTCGGTGACGCCGAACGCGGCCCAGGCGGCCAGCAGCACCGGCCACGTCCAGCCACCCGGCCGGGTCCACGTGACGGCGGCCAGCGCGATGAGCAGCCCGGCGGAGGTGAAGGCGGCGGGCAGCATCAGCGCGCGGTCGCCGGCGCGGCGCAGGAGGCGGGGCAGCAGCAGCGCGGCCAGGATGGACCCGGCGCCGTAGGCACCCAGCGCCACCGGCACATCGGAGGCGGCGCGGCCGAGATGCTCGCGTACGTAGACGATGGTGTTGACCATCACCATCGAGCCGCCGGCGGCGACGGCCAGGGTCAGCCCGAGCAGCGCCCGCAGGCGGGGCGTGGCGAGGAAGAGCCGGGTACCGCGGGTGGCCCGGGCCATAAAGCTTGCGGCTTCCTCGGCGGGGCCAGGCGAGGACTTGGGGAAGGCGGCCGACAGGACCAGGGCGGCCGAGGCGAGGAACCCGACCACCGTGCCCAAGAACAGCCAGTTGTAGGTGATCCACCTCAGCAGGGCGGCGGCCAGCAGCGGACTGAACAGGATCTCCAGGTCATACGCCAGGCGGGACAGCGACAGCGCCTGGGTGTAGTCGTTCTCCGCAGGCAGCAGCTTGGGGATCAGTGACTGGAAGGCAGGGGTGAAGGTGGCCGAGGCCGCCTGCAGCACGAAGATCAGCAGATACACCTGCCAGACCTCACCGACGAACGGCAATGCCAGGGCCACCGCCGCACGGACCAGATCGGCGCCCACCAGCAGGGGCCGCGGCGGCAGCCGGTGGGCCAGCGCGCTGATGACCGGAGCGAGCCCAACGTAGGCCACCATCTTGATCGCCAGCGCGGTACCCAGCACGGACCCGGCATCCGAACCGGCGATGTCATAAGCGAGCAGACTCAACGCCACCGTCGCCAGCCCGGTACCCACCAGCGCGATCACCTGCCCGGTGAACAAGCGGCGATAGCCGCGGTTGCGCAGCACAGACAGCATGAACCCTCCACGGCACCGGAACACTCGACCGTCGCCACCATAGGCAACATGTACGCATCAACGCACAAGTTGGCTGCGCAACGCCCTGCGCCCCTCGCGTAAACGATCCGTTTGGAGCAAGATCAAGAACCTTCGCGAAACTGCCCAGACCGCCGATCCAGTTGTCACAACCCAATTTGGCCCTCGATGCCACACCGTCTTGGACCGTCCGCCTTCTCGCGGCCGTGGCACTGGTCGCCATCGCTCTGCCCGGCGCTATGCGGTCGCCGTCACTGCGTCGACAGCTGACCACCACCGTCGGGGCACAAGCCGCGGTCTGCTGCTGGTTCGACCGGGCCGACGACGGAGCTGCGGCCTTCGCACACGACGGCTTGCCGGCCTACGAGTACCTGGCATGCACAGGTTGGCGTCATGACTCCGAAGGTTCGCCGTGGCGTGCTCATCGTCACGGCGGCGGCAGCGGGCTGCCGGCTTTCGGTGGAGAGGCCTGGCTCATCGGTCCGCCCTGGCGCCTCGGCTGCCCCGCAGTCCCGCTGAGGAGGCCGCGGGGCAGCCTCGCATCAGGACTCGCCTGCGGCGCTGCGTCGCTTCCACCACCACAGGCCGCCGAGCGCCGCGAGCAGCAGAGCCCCGACGGCCACCGGCAGCGCGGCCGGTGTCCCGTCGTCTTCCTTCTTCGCCGCAGCGTTCGCGCCCTTCGGGGAGTCGTCGGCCTTCGAGGGCGACGCTTTCTCCTCAGCGGGTGCGGACGAGGCGGTATCCGTGCTGGGGCTGGGGCCGGCGGGTTTCGCTCCCGGTGCCGCGGGCTTCAGTTCCAGTGCGGGGGCCGAGTTGCCGTGCCCGTGGCCGCTGGACTTCTTCAGTTCGATCCAGCGGTCCACCCTTCCGTCGCTGTAGGACTGCAGAGTCTTGAAGGCCAGGGAATCGGTCTCGGGTAGCTGCCGCACGGTGACGGAGTACTCGGCGTCCTGGCCGGCGGAGACGGCCGGGCCCGAGACGGTGTACCCGTCGTCCCCGCGGGCCATCTTCCAGCCCTTGGGGCCCTCGCCGTAGGTGATGTCCTCGGGGGCTATGCCGTCGGGCAGAAAGACCTGCAGCTTGGTGATGCCTGCGCTGCTGGACTCCGACTCGGCGTTGAAGGTAAGCGTGACGTTCTTGGCCAAGGCGCGGGCGTCCTCCGCGGACACCTCCACGTGGGCGGAGGCCGGTGCGGCGAGGGCGACGGCTGACGACAGCAGGATGGCGGTGACGGCGGCGAGGCGGCGCACGGAGCGCAGGCGGGTGGTGCGGGACAAGAGAACTCCCATGGTGATGATGTGTCTCCCAGGCAGGCGGACGCGCCTGCCCAGGTCATGCGGCGAGGTTGAACCCCGCCGCGGGGGGACCTCGCCGCACCACTGCGTGCGCCAACACCATCTGCTTACGCCGGGGCGGCCGTGCTCGCGCATGTGCGAAATGCAGGAGCCGGCGGCAGTGGGTTGCCGGCCGTACCGGGATCAGCCGTCGCAGCACTGTGACCAGGAGGGCCCACAGGCCCTGCCGGGCGGTGGTCGCAGCGCGGACCACTGCCCGGCACGCCGCATCCGTACGGTGCAGACACCAGGCCACGACCAGTGCTGCGGTGACGTGTGCAGCCAACATCGCTGTTCCGTGGTGCCCGGCGTGCCATACGTCATGGGCTCCCAATGGAGCGGCCTGATGGGCGAGCCTGTGCGCGCCGTGGCCGAGGTGTCCGGCAGGCGAGTGACCGGCGACGTGCGGAGGAGCCCCCTGGTCGGCACCCGCGCCAGCCAGTAGTGCAGGCCCGCCTGGGCACCCGTCGTGGCCGTGACCACCGCGGGCATGGACCGTGGAGCGGGGGCGGCGGGAGCACTGAGGGTGAACAGCACCCCAGCAGAAAACAGCGCCTCCCCCCACGGCACCGGGCCGTCCGAGACCAGATGGTGTGCGGTGACGGCGAGGAAGACACTGACCACCGTGAATACCGACGCGCGGACAGCCGAGACGCGCGCACCGCTGGTCGACCGGCCGTCGACACGGCGCGCAGCGCGGGCATGGGGCAGCATCCACGACATGGTCGCTCCATCATGGGGCATCGCTGTGCGCCCTATCAGCGGGGTGACCGAACGTCCGTAATGTGCTGGTTCGTTGACGGTCAGGGCCCGTGGTGTGCCAGCGCGGCGTGCGGATCGGCCGCGCCCGGCACGGGGGCCGGGTCGGCATGCACCAGTGCGGCGGTCAGCCGGGGGACGGCGTGCAGCAGGGCGTGCTCCGCGGCCACCGCGACCTGGTGCGCCTCCCGTACGTTCAGCTCCCCGTCGACGGCCACGGCGACCTCGGCCCGCAGCCGGTGCCCGATCCAGCGCAGCCGCAGTTCGCCCACCGCCCGTACGCCAGGAACCGCTACCAGCGCATGCTCC
Organism: Streptomyces sp. 8N706; assembly: GCF_052245415.1. Classification (NCBI taxonomy): domain Bacteria; kingdom Bacillati; phylum Actinomycetota; class Actinomycetes; order Kitasatosporales; family Streptomycetaceae; genus Streptomyces; species Streptomyces sp. 8N706. The sequence goes on from NZ_JBQQBW010000051.1 coordinate 8,870, forward strand.
GCGGCATCGACGAGGGCGGGGTCGACGGCGTCCATGACCCGGCGGAACACCTCCCGGGCGGCGTCCCGCAGTACCAGCAGGATGGCGGCGGTGATGGCCAGGCCCACGATCGGGTCGGCCGGCTGCCATCCCCAAGCGGTACCGCCGGCGCCCAGGAGGACGGCGAGAGAGGTGAAGCCGTCGGTGCGGGCGTGGAGGCCGTCGGCGACCAGGGCGGCGGAGCCGATCTGCCGACCGACGCGGATCCGGTAGCGGGCCACCCACTCGTTGCCGACGAAGCCGATCACCGCTGCCGCGGCCACCGCGGGCAGATAGCCGATCGCCTGCGGGTTCAGCAGCCGGTCGACCGCGGTCCATGCGGCGAACGCGGCGGAGGCAGCGATGGTGAGCACGATGACGATCCCGGCGAGGTCCTCGGCCCGCCCGTAGCCGTAGGTGAACCGGCGGGTGGCGGCGCGCCGGCCCAGTACAAAGGCGACGCCGAGCGGCACCGCGGTCAGTGCGTCCGCGGTGTTGTGCACGGTGTCGCCCAGCAGCGCGACCGACCCGGACAGCACCACGACCGCCGCTTGGGCCAACGCCGTTGCACCGAGCACCAGAAGGGAGATCCACAGGGCCCGCATGCCCTGCGCCGAGGACTCCAGCGCGCGGTCGATCTTGTCTGCCGACTCGTGGGAGTGAGGCCGGAGCGGGTGCCCGGCCTGGTGCCGCCAGCGGGCCCAGCGGCTCGTGCTGCCGTCGCCGTGCCCGGGCTCCCTGCTGTGGTCGTGGCTGTGCTCGTCGTGCTGTCCGTCCAGGTGGATGTGGCCGTGGTCGCTCACGAGGATCGCCTTTCGACGCGCGGGCAGAGCAAGAGGTGGACACAGGTGCGCCCCCGGACCATTATGTGCGCATGGGTGCACGCATGCACATATCAGGTACGCATGGTTCGCACTCGCAAGACCCGGGCGCAGAGCAGTTCGCCCGTGCTGCCGAGGTTCCGGGCATGCCGGCCGACCGGACCGCCTGACTCTGCCGCATGCCCTTGGCAAAGGCGAGGCCGATGCCGCCACGTTGACGGACGCGTCGACGCCGGCCGCCCGGCAGTCAGCCGGCACCTGGCCAACCTGTGTCTTGCCGGACCGGTAGCCACCCGCAAGGAGGGGCGCCGCGTCGTTCACACCCTGTCCGACGGGCATGTTCGCCGCCTGGTCGGCGAAGCCCTCAGCCACGCCGACCGCGATGTTTCCACGTTTCCACCATTCCTCGCCGCGACTGACCGGGAGGGGCTGACTGCCCAGCGGCGCCGACCGACCGGGGTCTGCGAAAAGGCTCACCGCTGCGGTTGACCGCAGGGTCGAGACGGAGCTGTTGGAGCAGTTCCTGGACCGCCTGCATGGAGCAGTGCCAACGCCCCGCAGTCCCGCTGCGCGGCGTCCGTGCCCCGCGCACCATCCCAGGACGAGTCCGCCTATCAGGAGGCGATCGACCTTCTCGACGACAGCTCACTGGTGGTCTACCGAGCGCGAGCGCATCTGCTGTACGGAGAATGGCTGCGTCGCCAGGGCCGACGGCGCGACGCCCGCTCGGAGCTGCGGCTGGCGCACGAGCCCCTGTCCGATCTCGGCCTGGAGGCGTTCGCCGAGCGCGCGGCCGGCGAGTTGCGCGCTACGGGCGAGCACGCCCGTAGCCGCTCGGCGCAGGCGTCGGACCAGCTGACGATGCAGGAGGTGCACATCGCCCGCCTCGTCGCCGACGGCGCCACCTCCAAGGAAGTGGCGGCCAAGCTGTTCCTCAGCCCGCGGACGGTCGACGCGCACCTGCGCAACATCTTCCGCAAACTCGGGCTCACCTCACGCAGGCAACTGCGTGACCTCCCCGACATTCGTTAGCCGCGTGGTGGTGGCCGCGGCCTCGGGCCCGTTCATCGACTCCACGGGGCCGGGCCGGCTCACCCGTACTTGGCCCGGTAGGCACCGGAGACGCGCTGGACGAGCTCCGGGTCGTCCACCGGCTGGAGGGTGACGGACAGCCGGACCCCGGCCACTTCCACCTCCGTGCCCGCATGCTGCAGGGTCCGGCGGTACCAGGCGCTGCGCTGCCCGAATGCCGAGCGGACGTACGCCTCCCCGCCGGGCACCACCACCCAGACCGGCCTGGCCGACCACCGGCCGTCCGCACGCCGTACCCGCATCACTATCTCCGCGTGGTCCATGAAATCGTTCATGGACCAACGCTCTCTCCTCCGGCACTGCGTACGCGTCGGTGACGTACACCTAGATGGGCACCGTTCGCCGACGCGAGACCGGTGCCGGCACGACGAAGCTGAGCGCCATCGAAGCTGCTGGCCCGAAGGCAAACGATCGAGACGCGAAGAAGCCCCGGCCATCCTCCACGGGGGGAGAGGACGACCGGGGCCGGGTGGTGCTGCTCAGCCCTTCACGCCGGGGACAACGAAGCCCCGAACCGCGGGGGGCGTCGACGTGCCCGGCGTCGACCGGGTGCCGGCCGCCAGAGCCAGGCGGGACTCCACGGTGATGTCGATCCGGGTCTCGGCGTTGGCTCGGTCGTAGATGCGCCACTCACCTGCCGGGTCGGTCGGGTCGACTGCTGCGGCGACGCCGGGCATGCCGCACAGCTGCAGGAGTCGCTCAATGTGCTTCGCCTGGTCCTGGGTCATGCCGCCAGCCTAGGCGTGGACGGGCGGCTGTGGGTTCGGCATGGGCCGGATGGTGCACTCGGGTGCGTGCTGGCAGTTCGCCGCGACGGAGACGAGCATGCTCTCGGTGGGGTGGCCCCACAGTTCCTCGTCGGCGCTGTACCCGCACTCGCCGATCATGGCGCCGGTGCGGTCGAGGACCGGGGGGTCGTAGTGCGTGGGGTCCCAGCCGGGGTAGTGGTGGACGAAGTCGCCGAAGCGGGCGCACAGGTCGGCGTACAGCTTCGAGTGGAGCAGCAGGGCGTGCCAGCCCTCGTCGACGATCCGGGACGGGGCCAGGCCGGTGTCGGGGAACCGGGCGCAGGCGACGACGAACTTGAGGCCCTCCTCGACGATGCGACCGGCCATGACCTCGGTCATGTCGGGGTTGGCGTCCATGACGGTGGAGCGGACGCCCGCGAACTGCTGCTCGGTGAGTAACCCGCGGGGGCTGTTGGCCGGGATCGGGGACGGGTCAGGTCCGGGAATGGACATGGCTCTCCTCCTGATGAAGGTCGCTGATGGAGCCGCCCCGGCGGACGTGCTGTTGGTACGTCGGCCGGGGCGGGTATGGGGAGGCGGGCGTCAATCCTCGGGCTTGCACCGCGGGCACCGACAGGGCGGGAACTCCATGGAGCCCGGAGGGATGGCACTGCCGCCCTCGCACTGCGGGTCGGTGCCTTCCTTCATGCCGCGGACTATGCCGTCGCGGGATGCCATGAACCGGCGTAGCGCTGCACGGGAGGGCGATACCTGGGGCCGTTGCTGTCTGTCCGCCATGCCTACACGATGACGCCGGAATGTCGCCCAGCGCGGCGACAGTGCAGGCGTCAAACCGACGACACGTCAGGCGTCATTCCGGTGTCATTTCTGAGCGCGCGTGCCTACCGTGGCTTCATGCCCACACCAAACACCGCCCTCCGCGCAGTCCGCATGGGGCTGCTGCTCTCTCAAGACGACCTGGCCCGCGCGCTCCGGGAAGCCGGCCGCCGCGTAGGCGAACCCAACGAGGCATCAAAACGCCTTGTGCAGCGCTGGGAATCCGGCTCCATCACTTCACCCCGACCTGTCTATGCCCGTGCACTGGAGACGGTCACCGGTCTGCCGATCGAGTCTCTGGGCTTCCCACCCATCTCCGTGCCGCAGGCACGCGTCTCCGACGACGGCCGGGGTGGCCACGACGTCGAGGCTGCGGCCGGCGGTGTGGCTGCGGCCACCAGCGGCCCCACCGCCCAGCCGACGGCCAGCGGGAACTACTCGGGCGTGTGGCTGTCCCGCTACCAGTACTTCTCCAGTGGCCGGGAGGGCACATTCACCGGCCTGCACTACGTGGTGGTGCTGCAGCACCGCAACCGGTTGACAGTGCGGAGCCTCCCCGGCTCGTCGGACTCGCCGCTCACCATGGACCTCACTGTGGACGGCAGCGTCATCACCGGCACGTGGGTGGAGCAGACCGCGGATGAGGGCTACTACCGCGGGGCCCGGTATCACGGGGCGATCCAGATGCTTGCCGAGCCGACCGGCCGCCGACTGGTCGGCAAGTGGGTGGGCTTCGGTAAGGACATGGACGTCAACACCGGGCCATGGGAACTGGTCTTCCAGGAGGCGTCGACGGTGAAGGCGACGCTGGAGGCGTACAACCGGCGGCCGGCGGATGCCGCATGACCGGACGCACGAAAGCGCCCCCACTGGGCCGAAGCCAGCGGGGGCGCTGTTGTGTTGAGGTCACCACTGTCGTCGCTGTGGATCCAGTCCGATGGACAGCAGACCGCCGCCGGGCGAGCCAACAGCCTGCTCTACCGCTGGACCCCGCCGGTCGGCTTCGCGCACGGGCCCGGCACGTTGCGGGCCCTGGCCGACAACGCGGGCGTGCTGGAGGCGTTCGAGTGCTCGGACGCTGCGGGCCAGTAAGTCGACGACCTCTCCCGCGCGACGCAGATCGGCACCGTGTACAGCGTGCAGTGGGTGAAGGTGCCGGACCGCGACGCCCGCACCACCTCTGTCCGCAAACAGTTCCTGGCCGGTGAGATCACCCGCTCCCGCAAGCTGGAGGGCATGTGGTGGGGTGACGGCGGCACGTACTTCGTGTCCAGCTGCGCCCGTTCCGAGAGCCCGGGCACCGCGCACGACGGCCAGCCGTCGCGTGTCCGCCGTTGTGGGCTGCACGGTGTGCCCCGCCGGCACCAGGGCCGCAGGTGCTCTCGTTGAGCACAGGCAGCGAGCTCAGGCATGGCAGGAGTCCGGGCTCGGAGCCCCGACTGATGCGACGAACTCCCACGAAAGATCACCAGACGGGAGCAGCAAAGCGTCGAGCTGACTGCCCCGTTGGACGAGGCGTGCTCCGACCTCGACGCCGCGCAAGCTGGGGGACCTGACCAGAGCTCTGAACCAGCGGGCTGAGTCAGTCACTGACATTCGGGTCGGCGACGGGCCGGTCGCCGACCCGAATGTCAGAAGGCGAGGCGGCCCGGGCCTATCCGGCGATCGTCGGTTCCTGGGCGGACATGACGACTGCTTCCAGGTCTGCGCCCGCTCGGAGTAGCGCCACGGTCCGTGTGGCGATCTGGTCAAGACGTTGTCGCAGGATGCGTCGGGTCTCTCCCAGGCCGTCGAGCTGGTGCAGGGAGCCCATGATCTCGCGCACAGCGGGAATGCTGTAACCGGTGCCGCGGAGGGCCGCAACGATTCGGGCCGCTCTGATGGCTGAAAGACCGTAGCGACGTGCTCGCAGTGACGTCACTCGCTCGGGGATGACAAGCCCTTCCTGCTCCCAGAACCGCAGGGTCGAGGGACGTACACCAAGCGCCCCGGCGAGCTCCGTGATCGTCATCGCGTCACTTTCGTGCTCGAACTCGGGTGTGTTCGCTTCGGCCTGGATCGCACCCAACGCTTGTTGAGCGCGCAGAGCCTCGTCTCGTTCCCGCGCGAGCCGAACGTGTACCGCGTTGATCGCCGAGGCTGCCTCCGCGATCGTCTCTGTTCGCAGCTCCGTGAGCATCTGCCGGGCTGCGACAGGCCCAACAGCCCCTGCGAGTCCTCGATAGGCGCGCAGAGCGTGCACGTGAATCGGTGTGTAGGAACGGTAACCGTTGCTCGATCGAGGGGCTGGAGGAATGACTCTCAGCCGCTCCAGGTCGCGAACCTGTTGCACCGAGTACCCCGACTCTCTGGCGACATCGACTGTTCGAAGCAGTACCCGTGGAGAACCGCTCACCGGCTCGCCCATCAGCCAACCCCACATAAGCACTTGAAGATGATGCTTGAACCATGAGTATGGAACAGATCATCGCGACCGTGCGAGGCTTCGACGGCGCGCTCGTGGTTATCCCGGAGCCGGGAGGCGACTTCCCCGAGCTCGCGTGGGGAGATGCGTTCTTCTCCTACGCCTCCGACGGTCAGATGCCTCAGAACGTCCAGCCATACGGGACGATCGTCACCAAGAACTACCCCGACGACGCCGCTTCCGACCTTGACCCTCCGGGCCGCTGGCGGGTGAACATCCACGTCGACCGTGCGACGTTCCGGGAGCTCACTGGGGAGGAGCCGCGCAGACTCAGCCGCCGCCGCGACTACGCAGCCGCCGACAGTGTGATGCCGCACCCGGTATACGGCGCGCTCGGCTGGATCTCTGTCGTCAATCCCGGCGAGCGGGCAACGGACACGGTCGTGCAGCTTCTGCGCGGCGCCCACGACGCCGCTCGTGCCCGGTCCGAGCGGCGACACGAACCGGGGAGGTCGCTGGAAAATGACTGACACGGCTCCAGAGCGAGCCGACTTGCCCCTGCCTGGGTAGCACCGTCGCGAGCTGCAGCACCAGCGCCACATGTGTTGCACACGATCATGTCGCTCGTACTGTCGCTGAGCTGCACAAAGTGGTCTCCACTCGCCTCGCGCCACACGGTTGCCGCCAGAGAAGACGGCGAAGCCGAGCAAGGCCTGCATGACCACCAGGGTGACTGGTTCAGCGTTGCTCAGCTTCGGCGTGAGGCCCACCTTCGGCCGCCACGGCGCCAGATGAGGTGAATCCTTCAACAGACCATCGACTCGCACGGAGAGTGCGGTAGCGAGGGTGTCTATCTCGGTCGTCACACACTGAGGGTGGACAACCCTCGCCTCATCTACGCGGCCGAACCCTTGCAATCGATCACCAGGGCGTGTTTCAAAAGTCCCTCGCCCAGACTCCGTCCGGGTGGGGGTCCCCCGGCCGGAGACTGGGGGAGTGCCCCCACCCAGCGGCAGCTGGGGGAGCCGCGGACCTGCCCGTTTCTCATGCTGGACGAGCCCACCAACGGCCTCGACCCGTCAGGGATCGTCTGGATCCGCGAGTTGCTGCGCGGACTCGCCCGTGAGGGCCGCACGGTCCTGGTCTCCAGCCACCTGATGAACGAGACCGCGACCTTCGAGGACCACCTCGTCGTCCTCGGCCGGGGCCGACTCCTCGCCGACATCCCCATGCAGGGCTTCATCGAACAGCACAGCCACGCGCGCGTACGCGTACGCACCCAGCGACCTCGCCCGGCTGCGGGCCACGCTGCCGGCGCAACATACGGCCCATAGCGCCGCACGCAGGCCCTCACATGCCAACGAGACGAGCCTTACTCGGAAGGTCCCTCCGGTGCGGGCCCGCGCTTCACCCCGTCGAGCTTCGCGCCTTTGAGGTCCGCGTTGGTGAGGTTCACGCCACGCAGGTCCGCGTTGGTGAGGTTCGCCCCTCGCAGGTCCGTATTGGTGAGGTTCGTGCCTCGCAGGTCGGCGTTGGTGAGGTTGGCGCTGTGAAGGTTTGCCCCGGTGAGGTCTGCCTCGAAGACGGATGCTTGGGTGAGGTCGGCCTCGGCGAGGAGCGCGCCGCTGAGCTTGACGTAGGTGAAGGAGGCGCCCTTGAGGTCGGCCGCGAAGAGGTCCGCACCGCTGAGGTCGGCTTCTTGAAGGTCTGCCCCAGTGAGGTTCACTCCACGGAGGTTTGCTTTGGTGAGGTTCGCAGTGTTGAGGTGAGCGCGGGCGAGGTTCGTCTTGACGAAGCTCTCGGTCCCGGGGAAGAGGAAAGGTTTGGCGAATTGCACTTCTCGGAGATCGGCGCCGAAGAGGTTCGCGTCGGAGAGGTTCGCGCCAATGGTTACCGCGCGTGGGAGTGCCGCACCTTCCAGGTTTGCCCCGGTGAGATTTGCCCCGTCAAGCTTCACTTCGGTGAGCTCGCCATGAGCGAGGTTCGCCTTGGTGAGGTTCGCCCTGACCAGGGTTGCCTTGGGGAGGTTCGCCTTGGTGAGGTTCGCGGCACGAAGGGTTGCGCGCTGTAGTTTTGCGTTGGTCAGGTCTGCCTTATGGAGATTCGCGGCAGTAAGATCTGCGCCTGTCAATACAGCTCCGCTCAAGGGCGCACGGTCGAGGCTCGCTCCGCTCAGGTCCGTGCGCCTCAGGTCGATGGCATCTTGGTCATGGCGGTGCCTGGTCAACACACTCATCGCAGCCTGGATGTCGGTAGGCGGCATGTGCTGGGCCGACGTGGCCTGTGCCCTCTCGGCGCCGCTCCCTGGAAGTCGGGCGTGCTCGCGCACGTACGCACCGAGTACCAAGAAGCCAGTGGCATGGTCCCGCGGTGAGTCCTGCATGATGCGCTGCAGGGCATAGATGCCACCGAGCCGGATGTCCAGGGGTTTCGATCCCAGGTTGTCGATCGCGGCATTGAATCGATTGGTGATCTGACCCTGCTCGATGAGCTGCACTTCTTCCCTCGCGGTCCGCACTTCTTCCCCGGCTTGCTCCACAGTCGCCCACGTAAACAACAATGCGACGACCGCAGCCAGCCCAGGCAATGCGGCCACGAACAGTGCCAACCCCCGCAGGTGGTCGCTGCCTGCGTTCTGCCACGTGCCGAATCGGCGGTTCCGTTGCCGACGGGCGGCCCGCCGGTGTGCGATTCGGCGGAGCCGTGGGAGGCCAGGATTACCAGTCACCCTCCCTATGCCACCCCACGGCTGCGGCAGCGGCCCTGGCGCCACACTGTCGAAGCACCCGAATGGTTCGGTCACACCGTGCTCCACGTGGACGACGACTTCGCCACCGTGGCCGCGGTCCTCAAGGAAGTCCAGCAGCGGGACGTTCGCGACTGACCGGCGATGTCGTTCCCGGCCCCTTCATTCCGCCCGGCCGGCGACACACATGGGGTGCGGACGGCACTTACCGTCACCGCTTCGGTCCGCCGCGCCAAGGCGCGGGACGCCGTGCCGACGCGCTGTGACGGCGCCTGTGGAAACCCGGGATGCGAGGGTGCGCCAAGCGACGTGAAGAACCCCCGGGCGGCCAATCCTGGAGAGTGACCACATCCACGACATCGCCAAGGGGTGGCCGGGACGCCCCTGAGCAGATGATCGCCCTGCGTCCGAACCGCCCTGCGGTGAAACCCTGCGGGACGACATGAGAGGCGCCACGTGACCGGCTGCTCGGTGTGGCGCAGGAGGCGCACGCGGCCTGGCTGAACCGAGTCCCCGACGCGGGCCGAGCACTGCTGATACGGGTGGTAGCCAACGGTGGTGAGCCCGCCCGGGGGTGTGTTTGGGCGGGCTCACCATGACCGGTCGGTGGACCGGAAGTGTGTCAGTTCGTGTCGAGTGCAATGGCTATGTCGGTGATGGCCAGCGGGAACTGCCCCACTCCGGCCGTGGCCCCGGTGAACAGGTTGACGCTGTAGAGCGTCGCCGAGCCACTCGCCGAAGCGAGAGTGGCGAAGGCCGACACGGAGGTCGTCTTGCCGTTGGTCAGGTTGCTGAAGATGTCAAAGCCCGCATTGAGGCCGGCGTCCACGCCGAGCGCGCCGGTCGGGGCCAGCGTTCCGTTGTTGGCCGGTGACTGGATGACGGCCTGGTCCGTGGCCGTGTTGATGTCGAACAGCGTGGTCGCGGTCTCCGCGTTCACGTCGTTGTTCGTGTAGGCAGCGGCGGTGACGCCCCTGGTCGGCCCGGTCGCCGGCGGGGTGGTCAGTGTGGTGTCCTCGACCGTGGTGCCGTCGGCGAGGTTGTGACGCAGGTTCTGGCCGTTGTCGCTGATCACTCGCAGCCGGTCGGCCGCGGGATTGAAGTCGACCCCGAAGTTCGTGCCGTACAGCGGAACGCGGAGCTGGGAAACCTTGGTGACCACCACGTCCGTGGTCACTGGCGGGGTCTTGATCGTGTAGATGCCGCCTTGGTTGCCGACGCCGTACATGAGGCCGTTCTGCACGCGGAAGTCGATCCCGATCAGGGCGGTGTCGCCACTGAGCCCGGTGACGACCCTGACCCAGTCGAGCACCTGGGGTCTGTCGGTGGTGAACGTGGCCATTAACGTGCCGTCACTCGAGATCCCGAACGCCCGAAGGCTGTCGGCCTGGGCCTGGGCCCAGCCGTTGCTCGGGGCTCCCACAACGAGTGCCGCCACGGCGGATGCGACCGCGACGGCCGCAGCCATTCTCTTTTTGATCCCTGCTCGCATCGGTTCTTCCCTCCCGGTGAGCGTGTGGCGTGGTAAAGGCAGTGCGGCATGGTCCGCTCGGCCGAACCTCAGCCGGCGACCCCAAGCTATTTCGGAGGACTGGACATCCACTGGACGGTGATTGAACTACTCACCTCGGCGTCCTGCGGGCACGCGAGGCGGGCGGCAGTGGGGAACACCCCCCACGCATCGACGGGGGCAACGCGATGCTCCTCGCCCCGCGCGGCGCCCATCCGCGCGGCGCCCATCCGCGCGGCGCCCATCCGGGCGGCGACGGCATGGGCGTCAGCCTCCGGCCCGGGGTGCAGGCTCAGCAGGCGGAAGGTGCGGGCGACGGGGGCGGGCAGACGCTGGTACGACCAGGAGAACACCGCCTCCACCCGCCGCGCGCCGGTAGCCGCCCGCGTCCAGAAGATCCGGTCGCCGCTGCTGGTCGGCCAGCTCCGTCACCAGGTCCGCCAGCTGCAGCGACGGGCGGACGACGGCGAGCTCGGCCGCGATCCGGAGCGCCAGCGGGAGCCGTACACACTGTTCGGCCAGCGCGGCGGCCGGCCCCGGCTCGATTTCGACCCGCGCGCCGATGAGCGTCCGCAGCAGGGCGACCGCGTCGGGCAGTGGGAGCGGGCCCAGCCCGATGCGGCGGGCGCCGTCCAGGGCCACCAGGCCGGCCAGGCCGTCCCGGCTTGTGACCACGACGGTGCAGGACGGCGAACCGGGAAGCAGCGGGCGGACCTGCTCCTCGGACAGGGCGTTGTCCAGGACCACCAGCATCCTCCGGTCGGCGATCTCGGTCCGGTACCAGCCGGCGCGGTCGTCGACGTCGATCGGGATCACGTCACCAGGGACCCCGAGGACGCTGAGGAACCGGGTGAGGGCGTCACCGGGCAGCATGGGGCGGTCCGGATCGTAGCCGCGCAGGTTGACGTAGAGCTGGCCGTCGGGAAACCGGTGCCGCGTCCGGTGCGCCCAGTGGACGGCCAGCGCGGTCTTCCCCACCCCGGCCGTGCCGGAGATCACCGAGACGGCCACCGTCCTCGGGCTTCCCTTCGCTCCGGTCAGCAGCCGGTCGAGCGCCGACAACTCCGTGGCCCGGCCGCAGAAGTCGGGCACATCCGCGGGCAACTGCGCGGGGAGCGCGCCGGCGACGCTCACCGGTACCGGGCCGGTGGCCGCGTCCTGATCGGGGACATGCCCGTGGCCGGGAAGAGGCCCGGTGCGGCGGCGCAGCACGGACTCATAGGCCTCGGACAGCTCGGGGCCGGGGTCGACGCCGAGTTCATCGACCAGCAGGCGGCAGCTTCGCCGGTAGACGGCGACCGCCTGGTCGCGTCGCCCGACGGCCTGGTACGCCCGGATGAGCCGGGCCTGGGCGCCCTCGTCCAGTGGCTGCGCGGCCGCGGCCTCCTCCAGGACAGGGAGCACGCTGGGGCTCTTTCCCGCCGCGATCATGGCTTCGCCGTACTGGGCCACCACGCCACGGCGCTCCCCGGCCAGCGCGACGGCCATCGGGTGGGCAGCGAGGAACGGCAGGTCGGCGAGGGGCGGCTGCTGCCACAGCCCGAGCGCGTCGGCCAGCAGCGCCGCGGCCCGCTCCTGGCCGCCGTCCCGCCGTGCGACCTCCGCCGCGGCGACCAGGTCCCGGAAGCGGAGCAGATCGATGACGTCGTTCGGAACGCGCAGCGCGTAGCCGTCGCCGAGCAGGGGCAGCACCGCGCTGGGGGCGCGCGGCTGCCGCCCCGGCTCCAACAGGCGGCGCAGGTGCTTGATACAGGTCTGGATGACGTTCGACGCGCTCGCCGGGGGCCGCTCGCCCCACAGGGCGTCCGCGAGCCCGGAGAACGGCAGTTGCTGTCCACGGGACACGGCCAGCAGGGCGAGAATCGCACGGCGCTGGGGCGAGCCGAGGTCGAGGCGTGTGCCGTCCCGCCAGACACAGACCGGCCCCAGTACCTGAATGCGCATGAGCCCCCCCGCACCGCCGTTTCACATCTTCCTCACCCTTCTCTCATCAGCGGCATGTACGGAAGGCCCATTCCGGCCCAGTGCCGCCCACACCTGCCACCAGCCGGCCAGCCGTTCAGTGGCTGTCCAGTCGGCTACTTTGGCTCCGAACGTTGTCCTGCGGCGATCAGTAAGGCCGGGAGGGCACGCTGGTGCGGTAGGCGCCGGGGGTCGCACCGGTCCACCGGCGGAACGCGCGGATGAATGCCGCCGCGTCGGCGTACCCGAGCCGTACGGCGATCTGGTCGACTCCGAGTCCGAGGGTGGACAGCATCTCGACAGCGCGAGCGTGTCGCGCTCCGTCGACGAGACGCCGGTAGGAAGTGCCCTCCACGGCCAGGCGCCGGTGCAGTGTGCGGGTGGAGACGTGCAGCGCGGCTGCGGCAACGCCCATGTCGGGAAATCCATCCGGCAACTGCATGAGCAGTTCCCGTACCCGTGCCGCGAATCCGCCGTCGGCGCGCCGGGCCAGCAGGAGGCTGCACTCGCGTTCGCACACCTGCATGGTGCGCCGGTCCGCCTGCGGCAGCGACTGCTCCAGTACCGCTGCGGAGGTGACGATCGCGTTGCGCGGCGCCCCGAAGGCGATCGGCGCGTTGGCCAACGCCTCGTACGGTGCCAGCTTTTGAGGCCGTGGGAAACGCAGATCCAACCGGAGGGGTATGAAGGGCCGGCCCAGGATGGTGTCCAGGATGGTGCGGATGTTGGCCAATTCCCGTTCGACGAAGAACCGTCGAACCGGCTGGGGCACAAGCCCGTCATCCAGGACGAGATGGACCTCGTTTCCGTCCTCCTGAAGGCAGATCCCGACCATGGCGAAGGTGAGCTCCAGGTAGCGCAGTCCCACAGCCGCCGCTTCGCGCAGCGTCGGGCTGGCGAGCAGTGCGAAGCCCCACACGCTGTACGTGCGCAGCGGAATCCGGCTACCGGCCTCCAGCCCCAGGCCGGGAGCATCGCCTGTGGCGCGGACCAGGTTCTGCGCCACCATGAGCTCCTGCCAGGCTCGGACGTGTGCGGCATCGTCGGCAAGAGTGTTCCGGTCCACACCGCTGCCGCCGAGGCACGCCTGTACGGGTACTCCGCGCTCGACCCCGACATCCACCATCGCGCGCACGCCGGCAATACCTCGCTGGAACAGCCGCGGAGCTGTGGAGGCTTCGTCCACCGCCGTCCTGTGTCCGGAACGGCCAACAGTATGGCCGCCATTGCCTGAAACCCGCACTGCCAAGTCCCCTAGCATCGGAAGGGATCGATGCGGCGTGTCCCGCCGCAGGCTGCCGATCAGCCTAACCGGGAAGTGAGTGCGAGCCAGGGGGCATACGCGGTATCAGCCACGGTCGCGTGTAGGGCTCGGCGCATCCCACAGCCATCGCGTGCGCAGCCGCTGTACCCGAAGCGTTCTCGAGTAGGACTCCATGAAACGCACAGTACTGGTTGCCGGCAACGGGTGAATGGGGTGGCACTGCGGGGGCCCTGCGGAAGGAGCACTTGAGGGGCTGGAATCACAACGGTCAGGAGACCCCGAACTTGGATGGGGACCACACTTCCGAATCGCACAGGCGGAGTGAGCGATGGACGACTTCAGCACGTTGGAAGTAATGCTGGTCGACAATGAGGATCTTGTGCGCCGCGGTTTCCGGCAGGCCCTCGGGGAGGCACCGGACCTCACCGTGGTCGCCGATGCGAGAGTCGGCGATGAGGCATTGCGCCTGGTCGAGCTGCGGCGACCACAGGTCGTACTCGTCGATGCCGAATACGAATTCCTCCGGAAACTCGCCCAGCCTTCGGAGGCGACAGCCCCCGGAATCATTGTCCTGACCAGCATCGACCTCGACAGCCATCTGTTCGGATCGTTGAAGGCGGGCGCAAGTGGTTTTCTGCTCAAGAGCGCCAGCCAGGAGGAGCTGACCTCAGCTGTCCGTGCCGTCGCCGGCGGCGCGGCTTTCCTTTGCCCCACGATGACCCGACGGCTGATCGATCGGTTCGAGATCCTTCCCCCGCCACAGGAGCGCAGTCACGCGGTCGCCCTGGCCGCCCTGAGCGGCCGGGAGACCCAAGTCCTGTCCGGTATAGCCATGGGGAGGTCGAATCAGGAGATCGCCCACGAGCTGCATGTGACGGCCGCCACCGTGAAGTCCCACGTCTCGCGCATTCTCGCCAAGCTCGAATTGCCGAACCGGATGCACGCGGCGCTGATGGCCCAGCGGAGCGGTCTGGTGCACTCGTGCCAGCCTCCGCAGGCCTCCGCAGGCCCCCCGGCCCCTCAAGCTCCCTCCCCTCCGGCCCCGTCCCGCGCCCGTGGTCAGGCGGGCTTGGTGAAAGCGAGGACCACGTTGTGACCGCCGAAACCGAAGGAGTTCGAGATAGCCGCGGTGACCTTGGTGCGCCGAGGGTTTCCCGTGACGACCTCCACCTTCACCTCGGGGTCCTTGTCGTCGAGGTTCCTGGTCGCGGGGATCACGTCGTTGAAGATGCTCAGGACCGTGAAGATGGCCTCGATCGCGCCGGCCCCGCCTATGAGATGGCCTGTGATCGACTTGGTTGCCGTCACGAGAGCATGCGGACCGAGTGATTCCAGTACTGCCGACGCCTCGATACGGTCACCGACGGGCGTGCCGGGAGCGTGAGCGTTGACGTGAACGATGTCCTGCGGGCAGAGGCCGCCGGAGCGCAAGGCCTGGTGGATCGCGCTGATCTGACCGTCCGCTGAAGGAGCTGTCATGGCGTGCGCGTCGGAGCTCATCCCTGTACCGGCGAGCGTGGCATACATCCGCGCGCCACGAGCCCTTGCGGCTTCGGTTCGTTCCAGTACGACGACGCCGGCGCCCTCGGCCATGACGAATCCGTCACGGGCGCTGTCGAACGGCCGCGATGCGCTCTGAGGTTCCTCGTGACGGCTGGACAGGGCTCCCATGCGGGCGAAAGCCGCCATGGACAGCCGGCTGATGCATGCCTCGGTGCCACCGGCGACAACGACATCGGCCCGCCCGGCGCGCAGTATGGCGAGCCCCATGGCGATTGCCTCCGCTCCGGAGGCGCAGGCGCTGGTGGGCGCGTGGGCACCGGCGCGGGCGTCGAGAGCCATACTGACGGCGGCGGCGGAACCGTTGGGCATCAGCATCGTCACCGCGAACGGCGACACGCGGCCCGGACCCTTCGCCAGGGACGCCTCGTGCTGGTCGACCAGCGTCCTCCCTCCGCCGAGGCCGGTGCCGATCACCACGGCCAGCCGCTCCGGCGCGACCTCGGGCGCGCCGGCGTCGGCCCATGCTTGCCGGGTCGCCACCATCGCAATCTGCTGGCAGCGGTCCATGCGTCGGGCCTCGACCCGGTCCAGTACCTCGGTCGGTTCCTGGCTCAGTCGGCCTACCAGCCGTACGGGCAGGTCGCGGGCCCACGGTTCGTCGAGCACGGTGATCGGGGATGCGCCGGCGAGCAGCGCCGTCCAGGAGGAGTGGACGTCGGCTCCCAGCGGCGTGGTCATTCCCATGCCGGTGACCACAACGCCGGTCGTACCGAGGGCTTCCCCGTCCGGGAGATCGGGGAGGTCGGGGAGCTTCGGATAACCCAAGAAGTAGTCAGATGCTTCGTAGGACATTACGGATCCCTTTCTGAAGCGTTCCGGGGAAATGTTCTCCCTTGAACATGGGCCCTTCGCCGTCCACTGGCCGTCGTCATGACGGTAGCCAGTACGGGGTGCTTTCCGTAACGGCCGACGGACGGAATCGTGAGGCCTACCGGAGGACGAGTGGCCATCCGTCCAGCGGGTTACCCGTCACTCGCCTCCGGTAGGGGGTGGGACGCCATCCGGCGGCGGATACCCGAGATTTCTCGGCCTCATTAACATCCTCCGAGGGGGACGGCCATGGCGCAGGCGTACGGCCATGGCTGGGCAAATGGCCACGCCTGGCGGGGCACGTGGGCAAATCGCCAGGGCAATGGCAATGGCCAAGCCGAACAGGAGGACAGCAATGTCAGAGGATGCCCTCACAGAATCCCGGCTCGAGCCGACGACCTTGGTCGAGCTCTGCAGGTACCGCGCGTCCAGGGAGCCCGATCGACGGATGTTCGCCTTCCTGGAGAACGGAGTCGAAGAGTCCGATTCGCTCACCCTCGCCCAACTCGACGCCCGCGCACGGGCGATCGCTGTGCATCTGAGCAGGCAGGCCCCGCCGGGCGCCCGCGCCGTGCTCAGTTACCCGCCGGGCCTGGACTTCGTGTCCGCCTTCTTCGGCTGCCTGTATGCCGGCCTGATCGCGGTGCCGGCTCCTCCGGTACTGCGCGTCGGCGTCGACGACCGGTATACGCGCTTCCAGGCCATCATCAACAGTTGCCGACCGGATCTGCTGCTGTCGAACGGGTCCAGGCTGAACCGCGTCGAAGCGTTGCTGAAGGGCATGTCCACACCCCGCCGGCCGACCCCTGTGGCGACTGACGAGATCAGCGAGACGGACGCGTACGGCTGGAATGCCCCCCGCATCGGCCCGGACACGGTGGCGTACCTGCAATACACCTCCGGCACGACCGGTCCGCCCCGGGGTGTGGAGCTCACCCATGGCAACGTCCTGCACAACCTCTCGCTGATCCTGGCCAACGGTTCCCGGGCCACGGACGACGTCAACCGGCTGCCGCCCGTTGTGTCCTGGCTGCCCGTGTTCCACGACATGGGACTCATCACCGGGGTTCTGCAGCCGATCTATGTCGGGTACGACGCCGCACTGATGCCGCCGACGGCGTTCGCCCAGCATCCGGTCAACTGGCTGCGCGCGATATCGGACCGCGGGGCGGGCATCAGTTCGGCACCCAGTTTCGGGTACGAGCTGTGCCTGCGGCGCATCTCCGAGGAGCAGCTGCGTTCCCTCGATCTCAGCGGCTGGCGGATCGCGGTGGTCGCAAACGAGCCGGTGCGGGCAGAGATGATCGACCAGTTCAGTGCCATGCTCGCCCCGTTCGGCTTCCGCCGCGAGGCGTTCTTCCCGAGTTACGGCATGGCCGAGTCCACCGTCATGCTCAGCGGCGGGCCGGTGGAGCCCGAACCGGTGATCCGCCGATTCGATGCGGTTGCGCTGGCGAAAGGCAAGGTGCAGCGAGCCGGGCCCGAGGACGAGGCCCGCCGACTGGTCGGCCTGGGCCAGTTGCACCCCTCCATGACCATCGCAGTGGTGCATCCGGAAACCGGCGAACCGTGCGCCCCGGACGAGACGGGGGAGATCCTCGCCTCCGGACCGAGTATCGGTACCTCGTACTGGAACGCCCCTGAGGAGACGGCGCGTACGTTGAACGCCACTGTGCGGGGCCACGACGGCCGCCGGTTTCTGCGGACCGGCAGCCTCGGCTTTCTGGACGGTGGTCAGCTCTTCGTCACCTGCCGGGTGGCCGACCTCATCGTCGTGGACGGTATGCAGCACTACCCGTACGACATCGAGGCGACCGCAGAGGAAGGCCACGCCGCCATACGGGAAGGCCGCTGCTGCGCCTTCACCGTCCAGGACGGCCAACGCGCGCGCCTCGTGGTCCTGGCCGAGATCAACAGCCGGTACTCCGTGGTGGCCGACTCCGCCCCGGACACGCCGTCAGGGGTCCGCGTGAAGGTCGGGGCGGGTGAAGTCGAAGAGGCCGTCCGAGAGGCCGTCTTTGCTGGGCACGGTCTCCTGGTCGACGACGTCCTCCTGGTCAAGGCCGGTGCACTTCCGTTCACCACCAGCGGCAAGCTGCAGCGCGCACAGTGCCGGTCCAGGTACCGGGCGCGCATGCTCGAGATGGTCTGAACTCGATCCATGCAGTGAAGGCGCGCGAACTGCCCGCCGCCTTCTTTCTCCTTCCTCCGTTTGGACTGGTCTCATGCGAACCGTTCATCAGCACGGTGTCCGACTGCCCGAGGGGGTGGCAGGCGAGCACGGCGCACTGTCGACGTTGATCGACCTGTGCCGCAGTCGTGCGGCAGCCGAGCCCGACCGGAAGAATTTTGTTTTTCTGGGCGATGGTGCCGAGGAATCCGACTCACTGACCCTGGCCGAACTCGACCGCTATGCGCGGGCGATCGCGGTGACGCTGCGAAAGCGGGTTTCTACCGCGCGCGCACGCGCGCTGCTGAGTTACCCGCCCGGACTGGATTTCCACGCCGCCTTCCTGGGCTGCGTCTATGCGGGGCTGATCCCGGTGCCGGTAGCTCCGCTCGACGGCACGCGGGGCAATGCCAAATGGACCCGGGTGCAGTCGATTGCCGCGAGTTCCGAGCCCTCGCTGTTCCTGTCCACCGGCCCCATGCTTGCCGCCGCGGACCCCGTCCTCACCGACACCGACGGGCTCGCCCGGCTCAATCGGGTGGCGACCGATGAGGTGTGCCTGGACCTGGCCCAGCAGTGGACCCCGCCGGTGGTCACCGCTGAGATGGTCGCCTACTTGCAGTACTCGTCGGGATCGACCGGCCTGCCGAAAGGCGTCGCAATCACTCACCGCAATGTGCTGCACAATCTGTCGTTGATATACGACAACACGCGTCGGCCTGCCGACGATGCCGGGCTGCCCCGCCCATCGTCGGTGTCGTGGCTGCCGCCGCAGCACAACATGGGCCTCATCTGCAATCTCCTCGACCCCCTATTCTGCGGCCGGGACGTCACACTGCTGCCTACGATGACATTCGTACAGCGTCCGCTCACGTGGCTGCGGGCGATCTCCCAGCTCGGACGCGCGGACAGCTGCGCGCCGAACTTCGCCTACGACCTGTGCGCACGCCGGGTGACCGAAGCTCAGCGCCGAGAACTCGACCTCAGCCGTTGGGAGATGGCCCTGGTCGGAGGTGAACCCGTCCGCTCCGATACGCTCGACCGCTTCAGCGCGGCATTCGCCGAGGCCGGCTTCCGACGCGACGCACTGTGCCCCGGTTACGGCCTCGCTGAGGCGACAGTGATGGTCACGGCCGGTCCGGTCGGCCAGGGCCCGGAAATCCTGCGGCTGGACTCCGCGGCGCTCGCCGCCGGGAAGGTGCGTACAACCGCGTCGACGCAGGACAGCCGCGAGTTGGTCGGCTGCGGCCGGACACACCCGTTGAGCACGGTTGTCGCCGTCGATCCGGCGACAGGAAAGCCCTGCGGGGAGGACGAGGTGGGTGAGATCTTCGTATCCGACCCGAGCGTCGCAACGGGCTACCTGAACGCTCCCCAGGAGAGTGCCGCGACCTTCATGGGGACCCTTCCCGACCAGCCGGGCGAGCGCTTTCTCCGTACCGGTGATCTCGGATTTCTGCACAACGGACAACTGTTCATCACCGGTCGGGCAAAAGATGTCATCATCATCGCCGGTGCCAACCACTACCCGCAGGACATCGAGGCCACGGTTGAGGCCAGCCACCCGGCAGTCCGCGAGTTCGGTGCTTGCGCCGTGTCGGTCGACGACGGCGCACACGAACGGCTCATCGTGCTCGCCGAGACGACGGCGGCAGCCGGCGGCGAGACCGATGAGCCGGTGACTGCCCAGGAGATCAAGCGGGTGATCAGGCGCGCCGTCCATGCAGGACACCGCGTCCAGGTACACGATGTCGTCCTTCTCAAGCCGGGCACGCTGCCGCTCACGACGACCGGCAAGCTGCAACGGCGCGACAGCCGGGACCAGTACCTGGGGGGTTCCTTCGAGGCAGCCCTCATCGAATGAGGATGCGCGGTCGAGTCGCACGGTCCTCTGGGGAGGAGTTCAGGGCAGTCCTCGTATATGCCGGTGTGAGTGGGACTGCTGGCGGCTGGAGACTCAAGCCCTGAGTGATGGCGAGGCCGGTGGCCGACTCAGCGATGGCCCCGGTTGGTGGTTGATCGGGCGGCAGTTCGACAGACCGACTGTGCTGCTGCGCCGGGGTGCCCGAGAGGTGGTGCGGCAGGAAGCCCCCGTGAAGGCATCGCCCGCGCCGGTGCATGCGCGGACCATCCCCGCTCGCGTGGGGATGGTCCGCGCGGCGGGGGCGACGGCTACGGCCCGTTGGGGGCAGGCCAAGCCCCTGCCGGCCCCGTCTCCGGAGGTGGGCTTCAGCTGGAGACGGGGCCACCACGGGCAGGCACAGCCCGGCACGGGGGTGGGGCTGTGCAACACGCCGCTCACCACCCGGCGGACGCGACCGCTGGGCGGCAGCGCGCTCGACGGAGGCGCGGCGGGGGCTTTTTGCGGAACCCTTGGGCAGCGAGGAGTTGACATGCTCGTCGCCGCCCACCCCGGGCGGCTGGTCACGTAGTGACCGTATGCGTGTCGGTGCCGGTGGAGGGAGCGAACTGGGCGTTGCCGTTGTAGGTGGCGGTAATAGCGTGCGAGCCGATGGACAGTCCTTGGTTGGTGACGATGGCCACGCCGTTGACCAGGGCCGCGGTGAACGTACCCCCGCCTGGGCCTCCGATGACGAACGTGACCGTACCGGTGGGCGTCCCCGCCCCCGGGGGTGTGGCCGTCACCGTCGCCGTGAAGGTGACTACATTGCCGGGCTGGGACGGATCGGGCGAGGAGACAGTCACCGTGGTGGAGGCCGCCCTGTTCACTGTGTGGGTGTCCGTGCCGCTCGAGGCAGCGAAGTTCGAGGCGCCGCTGTAGTTTGCCATGACCGTGTGGGGACCGACGCTGAGGTTGCTGCGGGTGACTGTGGCCACGCCGCCGACCAGTGACGCCGTGACGGGCGAGCCGCCGTCGAAGAAGAACGTGACCGTGCCGGTGGGAGTGCCGGCGCCCGGCACACTCGAGGCCACGACCGCGGTGAAGGTGACGGGCTGTCCGAAGACCGACGGGTCGGGCGTGGATGTCACTGTGCTGCTGGTCGGTGCTCGGTTGACCGTGTGGGTGTCGGTGCCTGCTGATGGGGTGTAGTTGGTGTCGCCGTTGTAGGTGGCGGTGATGGAGTAGTTGCCGGCGGGGAGTGTGCTGGTGCTGACGGAGGCGACCCCGGAGGCGTCGAGGGCCCCGGTGAGTGTCGGGCCGCCGGAGATGGTGAAGGTCACGGTTCCCGTGGGTGTTCCGGCTCCTGGTGCCACGGCCGCGACCGTGGCGGTGAAAGTGACCGACTGCCCGAAGACCGACGGGTCAGGCGTTCCCGAGAGGGTGGTGGAAGTGGACGCCTGGTTGACGGCGTGGGTGTCGGTGCCCGTCGAGGCTGCGAAGTCACTGTCGCCGTTGTAGGTGGCGGTCACCGTGTAGCTGCCGGAGGGCAGTGTGTTGAGGGTCAGTGTGGCTGTGCCGTCGGTGTCGACGGGGATGGTGGTGGTTCCTCCGCCGCCGGAGATGGTGAAGGTGACGGTGCCGGTGGGTGTTCCGGCTCCTGGTGCTAGGGGTGCGATGGCTGCGGTGATGGTGATCGGCTGTCCGAATGCCGAGGGGTCTGGGGTCGATGTCACCGTGGTGGTGGTGGATGCCTGGTTGACGGTGTGGGTGTCGGTGCCGGTGGAGGAGGTGAAGCTGGCGTCGCCGGCGCCGACGTAGGTGGCTTCGATGGTGTGGCTTCCGGCGGTCAGGGTGTTGTGGGTGACGGTGGCGGTGCCGGTGGCGTCGAGGGTGCCTGTGAGGGTGGTGGTGCCGTCGATGGTGAAGGTGACTTGTCCCGTGGGTGTCCCTGCCCCGGGCGGCACGGCAGCCACCGCGGCGGTGAAGGTGACGTCCTGCCCGAAGGCTGACGGGTCGGGCGTGGAGGTCACTGTCGTGGTGGTGGCGGCGGGGTTGACGGTGTGGGTGTCTGCGCCGGTGGAGGGGTTGTAGTTGGTGTCGCCGTTGTAGGTGGCGTTGATGGCGTGGGTGGTGACGCTGAGGGTGTCGAGGGTGAGGGTGGCGGTGGCGTCGGTCAGTGGCACGGTGAAGGTGCCTCCGCCGGTGCCGGAGATGGTGAAGGTGATGGTTCCGGTGGGGAGGGGGCCGGGGCCTGCTGGTGTCACGGCTGCGGTGACGGTGACGTTCTGGCCGAAGACCGAGGGGTCTGGGGTGGTGGTCACGGTGGTGTTGCTGGAGGGTTCGACTTCGACGGTGTGGGTGGTGGTGTCGGTTGAGGTGAGGAAGTCGGTGCTGCCGTTGTAGGTGGCGGTGATGGTGTGGGGGCCCAGGTCGAGAGTGGTGATGTCGAGTTGGGCTGTGCCGTTGGTGTCGAGGGCTTCGGTGAAGGTGCCGCCGCCGCTGCCGCTGATCACAAAGGTCACTGTGCCCGAAGGCGTACCGGTCACGGCAAGTTCGGCGTCCACGGTGGCCCTGATGGTGACGGTCTGGCCCAGGGCGGAGGGATCGGGAGAGGAGGTCACCGTCGTGGTCGTCGCTGCTTGGTTGACGGTGTGGGTGTCGGTCCCCGCCGAGGGGTTGTAGTTGGTGTCGCCGTTGTAGGTGGCGGTGACCGAATGGCTTCCGGAGGGCAGTGAGGTGCGGGTCAGGGTGGCTGTGCCGTCGGTGTCGACGGGGACCGTGGTCGTTCCTCCGCCCCCGCTGATGGTGAAGGTGACCGTGCCGGTGGGTGTTCCGGCTCCCGGTGGCACGGGTGCGACGGCGGCAGTGAAGACGACCGGCTGACCGAAGACCGAGGGGTCCGGCGACGACGTCACCGTCGTGGTCGTCGCTGCTTGGTTGACGGTGTGGGTGTCGGCGCCGGAGGAGGAGGTGAACCTGGAGTCGCCGGCGCCGACGTAGGTGGCTACGACGGTGTGACTTCCCGCGGCCAGAACGCTGTAGGTGACGGTGGCGACGCCGCCTGCGAGGGTGCCCGTCAGGGTGGTCGTGCCGTCGATGGTGAAGGTGACCTGACCCGCGGGTGTCCCCGCCCCCGGCGCGACCGGCGTGACGGTGGCGGTGAAGGTCACATCCTGCCCGAAGACCGACGGGTCCGGTGATGACGTCACCGCCGTGGTAGTGGCCGCCGGTTCGACGACGTGGGTGTCACTGCCTGCCGACGGCGCATAGTTGGCATCGCCGCTGTAGGTCGCAGTACCGCTGTAGGTCCGTACGGCAAGGGCGTTGCTGGTGACGGAGGCGACGCCGTTGGAGTCCAGGGGCAGAGTGATAGTGCCCCCGCCGCTTTCGGTGAGGGTGACCGTTCCCGTGGGAACCCCCGCCCCCGGCGCGACCGGTGTCACCACCGCGGTGAAGGTCACGACCTGCCCGAACACCGACGGATCGGGAGTCGACGTCACCGTGGTCGTCGTCGAAGCCCGTTCGACGACATGCGTGTCGGTACCGGTGGAGGAGACGTAGTCGGTGTCGCCGTTGTAGGTGGCGATGACGGAGTAACTTCCTGCAGGCAGGGCGTTCTCGGTCACGGTCGCAACGCCGGTGGCGTCGAGCGGCGCGGTGACGGATGTGCCGCCGAAGTCGAAGGTGACCGTGCCCGTGGGAGTCCCCGTGGCGGGAGCGACAGGGGAGACCACGGCGGTGAAGGTAACCTGCTGCCCGAAGACCGATGGATCCGGCGAAGAGGTCACCGTCGTGGTCGTCGAGGCACCCGCGACGGTGTGGGTGTCGGTGCCGGTGGAAGGGCCGAAACCGGCGTCGCCCTCGTAGGTGGCGATGACGAAGTAACTCCCTGTGGACAACGTGGAATCGGTTACCGTCGCGACGCCGTCGACCAGAGTTCCGGTGAGCGTCGGTCCGCCGCTGATGGAGAAGACCACGATTCCGTTGGGTGTCCCCGCGCCCGGCGGCACCGGCGCGACGGTGGCGGTGAAGGTGACTGCCTGACCCACCGCAGAGGGATCGGGCGAGGAGGAAACGGTCGTGGTGGTGTCCGCCTGGTCGACGGTGTGCGTGTCGGCGCTGGAGGAGGAGGCGAACACAGCGTCCCCGCCGTAGGTCGCCGTGACCGTGACCTCGCCGACCGGAGGCGTGCCGAGCGTCACGGTGGCGGTGCCGTCGGCCTCCAACGGCACCGTGAACGTGCCGCCGCCGTCCACGGTGAAGGTGACCACCCCCGACGGAGCACCCGCGCCCGGTGGTACGGGTGCCACGACAGCGGTGAAGGTGACGTCCTGGCCGAAGACGGAGGGGTCGGGGGCCGATGACACGGCGGTGGTGGTGTCCGCCTGGTCGACGGTGTGTGTGTCGGCGCCGGAGGAGGAGGCGAAGCCGGCGTCGCCGCCGTAGGCCGCCGTGACGCTGTGGCTACCGGTCCCCAGCGTGTCGACGGTGACGGTGGCGGTACCGGACGAGTCCAGCGGTGCGGTGAATGTACCGCCGCCTTGGCCGTCGACAGTGAACGTGACGATGCCGGTGGGAAGTCCGGTGCCAGGAGGAGCCGGCGCGACGACAGCGGTCAGAGCGACCGGCTGTCCGAAGACGGACGGGTCGGGCGAGGTGGTCACTGTGGTCGTCGTCGGCTTCTGGGCCGGGGCCACGGTGTGGGTGCCGCTGCCGGTGGAGGGAAGGAAGCTGATATCACCCCTGTAGATCGCGCTGACGGAATGGGTCCCCGTTCCCAGGACGTTCACGCTGACGGTGGCCACCCCGTTCGCATCGAGCTGCGCGGAGATCGCCGGCAGGGCGTCGATGACGAAGACGACGGTGCCGGTGGGGGTTCCGGCACCCGGGGCCACGGCCCTCACGGTGGCGGTGAAGGTGACCGCCTGCCCACGCGCCGACGGATTGGGCGAGGACGAAACCGCGGTGCGCGTACTGGCCTTGAGTACGGCGTGCTGGAAATTTCCGCTGGATCGCGTGAACCGGGCCGAGCCGTTGTAGGTGGCGGTGACCGAGTGCGTGCCCGTGCTGAGCGCGGTCGCGGTGACAATGGCCTTTCCGCTCGCGTTGAGAGGCACGGTGTAAGTGCCCCCACCACTCCCGGAGATGACGAAGGTGACTGTGCCGGTGGGAGTGCCCATGCCGGGAAGGACGGAGATGACGGTAGCGGTGAAGGTGACCTGCTGACCGAAGACCGATGAGGCAGGTGCCGAGGCCACCAGGGTGAGCGTGGGTGCTGCCATGATGCGCCCCTTCGTAAGCGGAATGGCGGCCCCTTGTCACCCGGCAGCGCCCGCTGCTCGGTACTGAGCGTTCCGGCACGACACCCCGGAAACGTAAGGAAATTGGAAGTGTGCATCGGCGAGAGACGTCCCGCCCTGCGCGCTGTCGGCACATACGTGGGTAACCAGCGGCCATTACCACTGATGGACCCACGATTCGTGACGCCGCTCCAGAGACAAAGCGCAGAATTACCTCAAACGGAGCAGCGCCCCGGGCTCAGGCGGGGGCGTGCATTCCGTGCCCTGGTACGCCCGTTGGCATCATTTACGCCCCCGTAGCGAGCTCATACGTTCGCGCAAGGTCTGCCGGGCCCAGCCGAACCGAAGTCAGCCGGGGGCGCGGACAGACAAGAGACGACCACACGTCCGTGGCCGGGCCCATCGGGGAGGGGAACCAGTGAACTGCCAGGAAGGGAAGGAGTGAACGGCATCCCGTCTTCTCTCGACAGGGCCCTCCTGCCCGGACCGTCAGCGCGTCCTGAAGGAGCACCTGATGCGTGAGATCAAAACCGGAACCCCGGCGGTACGGCCGGTCTGGCGTCGTCCGTCGTTCATGGCCCCCGTCTCCGACAAAGTTCAGGACCGACAACCCACGATCGTGTTACGAGCTCTCGAGGGACGCCAGTGCGAGCACCAACGGCAACGTGGCGAAGGCGAGCGCGAGCGCCGTCGCCGACATCCCCGTACGGATCTCCCGTTTGCCCCGGACCCCCAGGTAAGCGGCGATCGGCGGGAGGACGCAACCAAGGAGAAAGCTGAAGTGCCAGCCCTCTTCCGTGGTGAAGAAGAGCATGGCGCCCCACCAGGCTGGGACCGACCCGATGCTCAGGTAGCAGCACCGCGTCAGGAAGAGATCAAGATCCTCGACCCCACCGAAGAAACCCGTGATCCGGACCGCCTTCTCCGCTATACCGCCCGGTGGTCGTAGCCACCGGTGCCCACCTGGGGAAATCCGTCCGCCGCCGAGAACCCGTTGATGGCCGCGGACATGGCCACGCCGAGCGCGCTCAGCGCCGACGCCATCGTGTCGAACGCCTTGGCCGCCTCGGCCCACATTTGCATGAGCCGGAGAGCCTGTGCCGCGGCCAGCGCGAACATGGCCACCGACGCGGCCTGCCCGCCGACGGGGATCGCGTTGACCCGCGGACGCCGCCACCGTGTACTTCGACCAGTTCAGCAAGAAACTTGGCGAGATCAAGGAGACCTTCGAGTCCCTGATGGGCTGTTATGCGCAGGCGGCGCAGATGGCGTTCCAGTTCGCCGAGTTCCTCAAGTCGGCCCTGGTGATGTTATGCGATGTGCTCGTCATCTGGTTGGTCAACCTGCTCGCGGCGCCGTTGCCGTCCCAGCTGAGACCGACGTTCTGGTTGCCCTTGCGCACATTGACGGCCACCGCATCGCAGAACGATGCGAGGTTCAACACCATCTGCCCGGCCCTCGTCCGGTCAGGAGGGGCGGCACAGCATCGGGTTCTGCAGTTCGGCGCAGGGGCGGTGGCCGTGGGAGCGCACGATGTCCTTGCCGACCTCGTTCGTCAGATAGCGCAGAAAGCTGGCGGTCAGGGAGGTGGCCCGGGGCTCCCCGTAGGTGTAGGCATACTCCGTCTCCCAGAAGGGGTAGGCCCCGTGGTCGGCTCCCCGCAGCGTGGCCGGGTGGCCGTCGATCCACAGGCGCCGCACACCATCGCGGCGCGAGGCGAGCCCGACCTCGCTGTAGCCGAGGGCGCCGGGTGTGTCGGCGACGGCGTTCAGCATATCGCTGGTGGAGCCGCGTTGGCAGCGTACGACCCCGCGCGGCGTGCCGGGATCCCGGTTCAGGCAGTCATCGGAGTTGCTGCCGGGCTCCCGTATGCCCTCGAGGATCTGTTTCTGGAAGGTTTTCCGGGTGCCTGAGTTGTCGTACCGGCTGATGAGGCGGACCGGCAGGTCTTTTCCGTTCAGCTGCTTCCAGTTGGTGATACGCCCCGCGTAGAGCTGCCTGATCTGGCGCAGGGAGAGGTCCTCGACACCGGCCTCCTGGTTGATGACGAGTGTGAAGAGGGAGAAGGCGATGGGGCGTGGCAGCAGCTTCGGATACGCGTCGCCCTTGTCTCCGTCGGAGAACGCCAGCCAGTCGGGACTGCCGGAGCTCTTCTCCTCCCCAGCCTGTTTCAGCTTCTCCAGCCCTGCGGTGCTGCCTCCGAGGTCCAAGGCGAAACTGGCCCCGGGGCAGGTGTCCTTGTACGCCTTGGCGGCCTCTTCCAGTACGGGCTTGAAGGCCGTGGACCCGGTGAGGGTGAGCTTTCCCGTGGCGCAGTCCAGCGGGGCCACCGTGTCGTTCGTGGCGAGGGAGACGGTGAGTTGGGCGAGGATGACCAGGACGAGGAAGCAGACCAGCGCGATGGCCTGGGTGGGCGTCCCGGTACGGCTCTTGGTCTCCTGTATTCTCCCGTTCCCCACTCCGCCCTTGATGCCGCCGACGATCTCGGGTTCGTCGAACTCCTCGCGGTGGTCGGCCATGTCGTCGGCGGAGCGTTCGAGGGCTGCCAGGACCTTGTAGTGCGCGGAGCGGTTCAAGGGCACTTTGGGAAGCTCGATGATGCCGTTCTGCACTCTCAGGCCTGATTCCTGGCCGAACGACGGGCGCAGGAAATCGTCGCTGAGCTCCGTCACGACCATTCCGGCCACTCTGCGCCCGGGGAATCTGACGCGGATGCCGACCTTGTCGTCGTCGAGGACTGCGTAGTCGCTGGTGTCGATGTTGGTCGCGCCGTTGTTCTCCACACGCAGCAGGACGAACGACGGGTCGACCAGCGGTGCTCCGTTCTCCTGCTGTAGCTGCTGCAACGCTCCCGCGTACTGGGAGTGGACCGCGTCCGTGGCGGTGGTGTCCATCTGCACGCGGTAGCCGAGCCGTTTGCGGCCGACGAAGAGGAACTCGTACATCGCCGCGATGATCGGGACGACGACACCGAGGACCGCGAGAGTGACTTCCCACGGAAAGTTGTCCATGACCGCCTCCGCTGTGCGGGAGAAGGAGAGATGAGGTTGAAGAACATATGAGTGCGGGCGGCCCTCGACTCCGCGTGGCGGGGAGCATTCGGCAGGAGTTCACTGTCCGTTGAGGTGGTGCCCGTGTGTTCGAACCGCCGCGCGCGTTGTCCGTGTCGACTCATGGGCACGGCCCATGAGGGCACGGCCCATGGGGCATCGGTGGCCACACCGTGTGCCATCAACATGCGGTGGGTGAGGCCTTGTGCTTCCCTGAAGGAGGCATGGCATCCCTGGAAGAGGCATGGCAGCCGCGGGTCAACAAACCTCTTGGCAGGGTCCGTCACATGTCACTCGGTACTCACCGGCCGGATCGGAATCGACAGCCACGGAGGAGCCGACGATGACCAGCAGCACAGAAGCTCAGCCCTGCATTTTCACCAACGCCCGCCCCACGCTCAAGCGTGGCTCATCGGGAGTTGCGGTCAAGCAGGCACAGTGCTATCTCAACTTTTCACTGGACGGGGAGAAGCTTCTCGAGGACGGAATCTTCGGACCGGTCACTGACGCCGCCACCAAGAGGTTCCAGAAGTGCGCGGACATCACGGTGGATGGAATCATCGGCGCCCAGACATGGTCCTTCCTCACCTTCTGGGCCAACTCACCGGAATTCGTCTGCTGAGCGCGGCACTCCGCTGTGCCAGGGGCTCAAAACGGGCAGCATTACGCCCAGCTGGGAAGGACGAGTCCATGGTGTGGAGGACGACGTCCCATGGAGTGACGTGAGGGTGCGGGGGCCGGTGCCTGTGAGGTGTGCCCCGGCCTGCCGCACCGCACGCGGTGGTCCCCATCGCGTCGGGTAGCCGCCGCGTCGTGGCTTGGCGTGGCGTGTCGTGTGGGGCAATGTCGGCGTCGTTGCGGGACCAGATCCCTCCTGCCGGGCCACGGCAGACCTCAAGCATCGCGGCCGCGGCGGAACCACAGTGCCCGCCCCCTTCTCTGGTCCCGGGTCCGAGGTCGTCATGGACCGGCCGGAATAACGACTCGCTACTCACCGTGCCTCTTTCGTTTCCGTGGGCATCGGCTCGTGGGGAGATGGAGCGGCGATGGACCCCGCTCACCGACAACCCTGCATTAATTGTGGGTCAGGCTCATTTCCGGATGAGTTGAATGGTGGGGAGCCCTGCGGGTACCGGTGACGCTCACAACCCATCTTCGGAAGGCGGACCCGATGGCCTCCAAGGACCGTTTCCAGGACAAGGCCAAGGACGTGAAGGACCACGCCGGAGAGGTGCTGGGGACTTCGAAGGAGCAGATGAAGGAAGCCGAAGAGGAGCGGAAGAAGGAGATCAAGGAAATAGAGGAACAGGACCGGAAGCCCGGAAACCAGGAGGGGGAGCAGCCCCGTCCCCGGCCCTGATCACCTCCCGGCCTGATCACCTCCCCACGCTTGAGCACCACCCGTACCCGGCCCTGCGCCTTCACGCTTCGGTACCCATAACGCCTGGCGGCCCCCGGTTCTCACGCGGGGCCGCCACGCTCCCGTGCGTGGCGGCCCCCGTTCGCGCGCCTGGCCGCAACCGCGCTATGAGCGGCCCCCTGCTGCCTCATAGCCCGAGGCGAATTGCCTCCCGAGCCGCTTGCCTCGGGGCCCGCGTACGGCCCCCACGTCGTCCCCAGCTCTCAGCCGCCTGTGGCGAGCCCACCCTCGTACCGGGTGCCGGTACGGGTCAGGCGGCCGGCCCGCCACCAGGCAAGCAGCCAGCCGGCCTCGACGAGCGCGTCGAGCAGATGGCTACGGCGCGCCTGGCCGGCGGGGACGTAGACCACATCGACCGCCAGCAGGGTGAGGGCGGTGCCGAGGCCGGCCCGGCGCGCCTGGACCAGACATGCAGGCGCGGAGCAGGAGGCCAGTTGGCTCCAGCCGGTGGAGACCAGGAGCCCTGACACGGTTCTCACCAGCCAGTCCTGCTCCGCCTTCATCCTCCTGGGGCCGAATACCCGCTCGAAGCCGCGCAGGTCCAGCAGCGGCCAGGCACCGCTGGCCACGTTGAACACGCCTTGGGCCCGGGCGACGCGTACCGGGTTCATCACAGCCTCCTCCAGGCAAGGCCGACAAGGCCGAACCATGTCCGGCACAAGGGATCGGAGATCCCGTGCCGGGGCGGTCCTCACCTGTCGCACGAGTACCCCGGAGCGCTCAGCCCAAGAGCGGTGGCATGCCGGTCGCACAGTGCTGTGCAGCGGGGGAGTCCCGCCCCGCCGCATCGGACTCCCTGATGGTGACGTCCGTCATTCCTCCGGTACCGGATCGCCCGGTACCGTGGCCGACCCTGTCGGCCCGGAAGGAGGCGGCGTCGGTGTCCGTGGACTTGTCGTCCGTCATAGCAGCTACCGCTCAGTGGCTCCTGCGCGCCTACCCGGCGGCCGGCGGGCCCATGAGCACCGCACTCGCCGAGGCCCAGGCCCGGCAAGCCGTGACCGTGGCCGCATGGCTGCGGTACCCGACCTCGATGGACGCCGAGCTGGTGGCGATGGCGGGGCCCGGCGGCTCCGGCCGGCTGGACTGGCTCGTCGGAGCGGACGCGGCCGGGTTCAGTGACGAGGAGTACGCCTGGCGCACCTGGGTGGACGAGGTCGTGGCGAGCTGGGCGGCATGCCTGCTCACCTCGCCCGCCCTCGCGACTGCCGCGGTCGCGGCAGTCACCGAGGGTGAGCACACCGCTGCGTCACCCGTGGACTTCCGCCGCCTCACGGCGCCCGACGGTCATGATCGCCAGGCGGCCTCACTGCTGCGGCACCCGGACCTGACGGCATCGGTCGCCGAGCTGCACCATCCGCAGCTCCTCGAGCTCCTCCACAGCGATCCCGTAGGCACCGGCTGACCCCTTACGGGCACCAGCTGACCGTGGGCGCCCACTGACCCGCCTGCCTCCCGGCTTGGCCGGTCCGTGCCGGTACGTCCTCCGGCTCGTGCGGCAGGCAGCGGTCTCCTGACTTGTTCAATCGAGCCCAAACCGGATCTTCCGCGCTCTTCGTCGGGGGATTTCAAGGGCGGCGTCCGACGATCGGCGGAGGAAGGGGCCGACGATCGGCGGACGGCGGACGCCGGTGGGCCCGGCCGGTGGAGTCAGGCGATCGATCAGCGGAGGGCGGCGGCGGTGGGCCCGGCCGGTGGCCTGGGGAGTCAGGCGGTGCTGTCGTCGGGGCGGGCGGGGTCGAACACCACCGAAGCGGCGGAGAGGTGCAGGCTCTCCAACGTGGCCAGCTGGTTCTCGGCCCGCTCCAGCAGGCGCCGCAGCTGTGACCCGTCCAGACCGGGATACCGCGCCGATACGGTGTTCAGCACCCGCCAGAGCAGCCACTTCCCCCGCACGCCCAGCTGCATCGCCTCGAGTTCGACGACCGTACTGAGTCCGGAGCGCTGACGCACACGGCCGTTGGGCTTGAACCGCCCGATCTTCTCGCCCGCCCAGGCGCCGTAGATCTTGTAGCGGCGGGCGGGGACGCCGAGGCCGCCCATGATGTCGAGCAGCGTCTGCCGGTCCTCGGCGATCTCGTCGGCGAGCCGGTCCAGATCGGGACCGCGTGCCGACCGGCGGTTCTCGCGGGCGATACGCCTCGACAGCTCGACTCCCGCCGTGGCTCCGGCCAGATGGTCGTTCAGATAGATCCCGAGCATCCGGGGTGCACTGTCCATGGTGGTCCTCCGGACAGGAGTGGGGCGTCAGCGGCTCCGCCGGCTCCGGTGGCGGAGCCAGGCAGGAGGCAGAAACCAGCAGGTCGCGAACCACACCAGGGCGATGAGCGACAGCCACACCGCGAGCTGGTTGTCGACGACGACCCGCAGGATCAGCAGCAGGGCGCAGCTGACCGTGCCCAGCAGCAGGACGAGGCCGGTGACGGTGAAGCGCGACGCCCACTGGACCGCTTCGGTCTTGAGCCGGCGACCGGTCAGGATGCGGTGGAAGGAGACGGGGGCGATCAGCGCCCCGGTGGCGGCGGCCCCCAGCATGATGGTGATGACGTAGATGCCCTTGTCGAAGCTGCCGAGCTCCTGAAAGCGCGGGGTGAAGGCGACGCTGAGCAGGAACGCCAGCAGGATCTGCACGCCCGTCTGCGCCACTCGCACCTCTTGCAGCAGCTCCATCCACAGCCGGTCGGCGCGCTCTTCCCTGGTCTCATTCCGGCCGGTCCTCCGGGCTTCATGAGCGGTGCTGCCAGGGTGCGCCTCGCGATTCATGGCCCAACGGGTTCCCCCGCCCCCCGGCCGCAAACCGGGGCCGGAACGAGCCGATTGCGGTCCGCGATGCCGGGCACCCGGCGGAGAGGACCAAGGGATGTGCGGGGGAGTGCCGAGGGAGGTGAGGCCGTCATGAGCGGGAAGAAAGCAGCGCAGGAGAGTGTGGTGCGGGCGCTCCTCGACCGGCACGGACAGACGTACGCGGACGAGGCCGGTATCGAGCTGCGCGACACTCCCGCGCCCCTCTACCAGCTGCTGGTGCTCTCGCTGCTGCTCAGCGCCCGTATCCAGGCAGGCATCGCCGTGTCGGCGGCCCGGGCCCTCTTCGCCGCCGGGATGCGGAACCCGCGCGGCATGGCGGAGGCGACCTGGCAGCAGCGCGTCGACGCGCTCGGCGAAGGCGGCTACCGCCGCTACGACGAGCGGACCGCCACCCAGCTCGGCGACGGTGCCGACCTGCTGCTGCGGGAGTACGGGGGCGATCTGCGGCGGGTGCGCGAGGGAGACGGGGCGGACCCGAAGAAACGGCTGCAGGAGTTTCCGGGCATCGGGCCCACCGGGGTGAACATCTTCCTGAGGGAGGCCCAGGCGGTCTGGCCGGAGTTCCGGCCGTACCTGGACCGCAAGGCGCTGGACGGCGCCGGGCGCATCGGTCTGCCGACGTCCGCGAAGGCCCTCGCGGGGCTGGTCGACGAGAAGGATCTGCCCCGGCTCGCGGCGGCCCTGGTCCGTGTGGCCCTCGACAAGTCGGCGGCCGAGGAGGTGCGCGCCGCCTCGGGCGACTGATCCGAAGCCCTGCCCCCGTCTGTGCGCCACGTGAGCGCTGCGCGGAACCGGGCTGCCCCCAACAGCGCCGCGGGGAACAGCGCTTCGGGGTGGAGCGTTTCAGGCAGCCCTGCCTGCAGCTCTCCTGACAGCCCTGCAGGCAGCCCTTCAGGGGTCCAGGCGCTGCAACAGGCCCCAGGTGAACTCCGCGACGTGGTCGGTACGTTCGCCCGAGCCGTCCGGCGCCGTGAAGGCCAGTCGAAAGCGGGTGGGCGCCGTGCCTTCCATCGGCGTGGCCGGGACGAAGGCCCGCGCGACCTCGTCGACCGTGCAGCACCACGGGCGGAGGTCCTCGACCGTACGGAGGCCGGGACCGGCCGAGTACGGAGCGCGCACCAGCCACTCGTTCCAGACCTGCCCGTCCGGGCCGGTGAGGGCCTCGAAGAGCAGATCCGGCCACAGCGGCAGCCGCCAGCGAAGCGCCTCGCAGTCGAGGTCACCGATCCGGCGGCGCAGGACCTGTTCGGGCGGGCCGAGCACCGAGCGGTAGCGCTGGACGGCGCCCCGGGCCCGAGGGGAGCGGATCATCGCCTGCCAGCGGCGGTTCGCCTCCCGCATGTCGGCCCGTGAGGCACCGAGTTCGCGCAGCGCGTCCTCGACGAGGCCGGGCTGGTGGTCGGCCATCCGCCGCAGCAGGACGAGCTGGAACTGCCACGGGCCGAAAGCGCCCTGCGAGGAAGCCGGCATGGAGAGAACCGTAGTGGCCGGGCCGGGGCCGGAGCGCATCGGTCGGTCCGGACGGCGGGGCGTTTGCCATCGCCCCCGGCGGCGGGCGGTTGCGGTCAGTCCGCACTGCCGGGGTGGTTGCCCTGCGGCAGAAAGAGCACCGAGTTGACGTACCGGACGGAGCGGCGGGGCGGGGTGAGGGCGCGACGCAGCAGACCGTGGTCGGCTACATGGCCCGTACGGCGCTGATGGGCCGCCAGATCGAAGGAGGCCAGCGGCACCCAGTCCCGCTCCGGGAGCACCCAGCCGCGGTAACCGAGCCGGGCCAGCTGCGACAGCACGGCGCCGAACGGCTGGATCCGTACTTCGAGCTCCACGAAGAGCGCGGGCCGGTCGCGGCGCAGCGTCCACTCCGCGCCGCGGAGCACGGCCAGTTCGCTGCCGTCCACATCGATCTTGATCAGGGTGACGTCGCTCAGGTCCAGGTCGTCGAGGGGCTGACAGCGCACCTCGATCGCGCCGCCGTGCACCTCGCGGCGTACGAGCGAGGCGAGCCCGCGGTCGCCGCGCCCGCCCGGGGGCAGCCACAGCCGCGCCACACCCGCGTGGTCCGCCGCCGCGGCCTGCACGACCCGTACGTTCGCGGGGGCGGTCGAGGCGAGCAGCCGGGCGAGATGCGGCACGGGCTCCAGGGTGACGACCTGGTCCGCACGCCGGGCCAGCCGCCGCGACCACGGCCCGTACCAGCCGCCCACATCCACCGCTGTGCCGCCCGGCGGGCAGAAGTCGGCCAGCCGCCGCAGCTCCGGCTCGAACCGCGGATAGAGCACCGCCGCGGCCGCGGTGACCATCCGGGGCGGCAGCCGCGGCGCCAGCCGGGCCGCGAGGGTCATGACCGGGTCCGCCGGTTCGGCCGGCCGGCGCCGGTACGCCGTACCAGCCGTCGGTGCTCCTCCTCGGAGACCGGCTCGCCGGAGGAGGGCAGCAGCTGCGGGATGCCGTCGACGATCGGATAGCGGCGGCGCAGCCGGGGGTTGTAGAGCGCCTCCTCCGCCTCCAGCAGGGTCAGCGGGCCCTTGTCGAGCGGACAGGCGAGGATCTTCAGCAGCGGATCATCAGGGCTCACGACGGGTGTCCTTCCCGGAGTCGGAGTCGGAGCGGGGGACAGGGGCGGTGGGCAGCACGGAGAGGGTGTTGCCGGAGCCATACGACGGGGCGGCGGGGTGGGGGACATACGGCGGGGCGCCGGGGGTGGAGACGTGCGGCGGGGCGCCGGGGGTGGAGACGTGCGGCGGGGCGCCGGGGGTGGAGACGTGCGGCGGCGCGCCGGAAACCGGAGCGCAGGAGCTCGGGGTGACGGCGCGCCCGCCCCGAGGATCCCGGGTGTCCGGGCCCGGGGCGTCGTGGCGCGGCAGCGTCAGCAGGACGCCCATGGCGAGGGCGGTGCCGCCCAGCCGCAGGGCTAGCCGGAGCGGGTTCTCCGGCAGCGGCTCGCCGAAGGCGAAACTGCCGCTCGCCACGGTGAACACGCAGGTGACGGTGGTGCAGACGGGCACGAGCAGGGAGGCCCGGCAGCGTTGGAGCGCGGTCTGGGAGAGCACGAGGCCGCCCGCACCGGTGAAGAGCAGGAGGTACGGGTACGGGGAGCGGAGCAGGGCCGGGGCGACCACGCCGATGTCATCCGTGGTGAGGAGGGTCGAGAGGCCCTTGATGGCGAGCGAGCTCACCCCGTAGACCAGGCCGACCGCCACCCCGTACTCCACTCCCGTGGGCGGCAGCCGGTGCCGGCGCCGCGCCCGCCGCTCCGCCGCCCCGTAGAGCCACAGGCCCGCGGCGAGCGACGGCAGACAGAGCGCGAGCAGGGTGCCGGAGGGGGCGCCGCGGCCGATCGCCTCCGTGCTGTCGTGCAGCGAGGCCACCACCATCAGCAGGGCGAGCGTGATGACGGCGACGCCGGCCCGCTCCCGGCCGGTGGGGCGTTCGCCGAGGACCACCGAGGAGAGCAGGAGCAGGAGCACGAGCCCGGAGACGAACAGGCCCTGGGCGGCGGCGATCGGCAGCGTGCGGTAGACGACGAGCTGTGCGCCGAAGCCCAGCGCGAGGGCGAGCGAACCGACGATCCACAGCGGGCTGCCGAGAAGCAGCAGAACGACCCGGACGGGCCGGCCGGCGCTGAGTGCCGGCAGACCGGCGAGCGCCCGTTTCTCCAGGACGAAGCCGGTGCTGTAGAGGACATTGGCCAGCAGCGCGGCGGCGACCCCCCACCCCACCGCCCTACACCCGCCTCGCGTGCACCAGCAGGATCGAGGCGAGGGACGGGAGCCTGCACAGCGCCCGGTCCAGGGGGCGCAGGGGGCCCGGTACGCCGTGGAACGGCGCCCCCGCGACCGTCACGACCTCGAAGCCGCAGGCAGTGACGAACTCCTTCAGCGCACGGGGGGTGTACAGCCGCAGATGGCCGACGACCCGGCTGCCCGGGCGGCCGTGGATCCACCGCAGGCTCACCTCGGAGAACACCGGCTGGACTCCGGCGAGCAGCAGAGCGCGGTTGTACCAGGCGGCGAGGTTGGGGGTGGAGAGCAGCAGATGGCCGCCGGGGCGCAGCACGCGGTGCAGCTCCTCCAGTGCGGCGTCCGGGTCGACGAGGTGTTCGACCACCTCGCTGAAGAGCACCGCGTCGGCTCCGGCGGTGGTGAACGGCAGCCCGCCGTCGGTCAGTTCACCGCGCACCAGGTGCGGAATCCGGGGCCCGGCCCGGCGCAGTGCGTCCTGCGACCAGTCGACGCCGACGATCCGGTGCCCGGCGAGCAGCCGCGCGGCGGTGGCCGCGGCCGAGCCGTCGCCGCACCCGATGTCCAGGACGGTCGCGGGCGGGCCGTCCGGCCGTACGGGCCCCAGGGCGCGGGCGAGCATCCGGGCCTGGCGCAGGGTCCGCGCCGCCCCGGAAGCCACGGGGACGGCGGGATCCTCGTAGAAGTCCCGCAGACGGGGTGGTGGGGCCGGTGTGCCGGAGGGTGGGACCGGTGTGCCGGAGGGTGGGGCCGGTGTGCCGGTCGCCGCGGTCATCCGGCGCCTCCCGCGGTGGCGTCCCTGGTGATGTCCGATGCGTCCAGGACCTCCGTCATGTCCGTGACGTTCAGGGCCTGGGCGAAGAGGCGGGCGAGGGTGGCCGCGGCCTGTTCGTCCAGGAGCGCCCTGGACCAGCGGAGCGCGAGGTGGAGGCGGCCGGAGGTACCGGCCGTGGTCACCGTCAGACCGCGTGGCATCCGGGCCGGGGCCGAGAACCAGACGGCGTGTGCCCGCCCGGCGTCGCCGAAGTCCAGCGGGTAGGGGACGCGCCCGATATTGCTGAGCAGTGTGGTCGAGGTCCATGGGGCGAAGGCCCGCCGCAGCCGCCGGGTCACCACGGCCCGTGCGCCGACCGGCAGTACGGGCGCGGTGAGCAGCGCCCCGCCCCGGCCGAGCGGTGGCCGGGGCGCGGCCTTGAGTGCGCGGGTGCGTTCCGCGGTGCGGCGCAGAAGGCGTGCGACGGCGTCCGGGTCGGGTCGCACGGCGGTGAGCAACTCCTCGTCGGCACGGTCCGCGGGGGAGACGGTCACGTCGACGAGCCGGGTGCCGTTGCCGATCGGCATGTCGGTGCCGCGGGGCCGGTCGTCCACCGGCATGGTGACCCGTACGGGGCCGGTGGGCCGGCCGTGGAGCAGATTCCAGCGGGCCACCATCAGGCCGGTGGCCACGAGGAGTTGGTCGTTGACGGTGTACGGGGGCATGCCGCCGGGGCAGCGGGGGGCGCGGCGCGGGACGGGCAGTTCGGCGATCAGCATGCCGTTCCCGGTGGCGACGGCCGGTGTGTCCGCGGCGATCCGCACGGGCCGGGCCCATCCGGACCCGGCCGCCGGCGCGGACGCGGGGGCCGACGCCCGGTCGGTGGCCGTGCGGGCGGGCCGGGCGGCCCGTACGGGCGGGGGCGCCGGGGAGTTGGCCGCTCCGCCGTACAACTCGGCGGCCGTGGCCAGAACCCGCAGGCACGCGGGCCCGTCGAGAGCGGTGTGGTTGATGGTGAGCAGCAGGACGCAGCCGCCGCCGGCCCCCTCCGAGGTGATGACCTCGAGCCGGACGGGCGGCGAGGCGGACAGCGGGGGACAGAGCGACAACGCTCGTGCGCGGGCCGCGTCGAGGGCGTCCGGGCCCGGGGGCGGAAAGCTGACCGGGTCCACATCGGCGTCGCCGGTGAGCTCCCACTCGTACCGCCGCCGGAACCAGGGGCCGGGTGCTTCGCGCATCAGGATGCGGGGATGCCGTCGCAGTGCTTCCGCGAACGCGGCCCGCAGCCGCCCGGGTTCGGGCCGTCCCGGCAGATGCACCTCGAGGTGGACGGTGTCCGGCTCCTCGTCCTGGAGGCAGTGCCGGGACACCTCGTCCACGGTGGGGAACGGGATCCGCCGCACGGGCGGGCCTCCGGGCCGGTCGCGCCGGGTGGAGTGCAGGGCTGTCATCCGGTCGGTGTCCCTTCTGTGCTCGCTGTTCTCCCGGTCGGATCCGTCCTCTCGGTCCTCTCCGTCCCCTCTGTCCGCGCCTGGTGGGGCATGTCGTCGCCGTCGGTGTCGTCGCCGCCGTCGTCGGGGCCCGCGCCGTCACGGCCCTTCGGCCGGCCCGTGGTCACCACCGCGGCTGCCAGCGCCACCAGGGCGAGGGCCTGTGCGGGGGCACCGAACGCGCCCTGGTCCACGGCGACCGGTTCGCCCGCACCCGT
>NZ_JBQQBW010000052.1:0-47158 GCF_052245415.1 Streptomyces sp. 8N706
TGAGCGACGCGTGAGCGACGCGTGAGCGACGCGTGAGCGACGCGTGAGCGACGCGTGAGCGACGCGTGAGCGACGCGTGAGCGACGCGTGAGCGACGCGTGAGCGACGCGTGAGCGACGCGTGAGCGTACGGCGGCGGTGCTCCCGGGAGGGGGCACCGCCGCCGCTTTTGTTCTGTGGCTGAGCGTTGTGTGGAGTGGGGTGGGGGCGGGGGCGGCTTTCCTTCGCGGGCTGGTTGCGTCCTCCCCGTAGCGCGTAGGGCCACGCTGCAGACGGCGCCATACGCCGCTACGGGGTATGGCCGCGTCTACGGCGTGGCGTATGGCTGCGTTCTACGGGGACGCGAGGTGGCCGCGTGTACGGGGCGTGGCGGTGACTGCGTATACGCGGTGGCGGGTGACTGCGTGTACGGGGCGTGGCGGGTGGCCGGGCTGATGCTCGGACCACCGCGCCGCCAGTGCTGTGTCCGGGACGGTTGCCGGGAAGCTCGCGGCGTCCGGTGCGGTACATCGCACGGCGGTGGGGGTGCCCCCGGACGGAGTCCGGGGGAGATCGCCCTCGTACTGGGGTCCCCCATGCCGAAGGCCAGGGGAGTACCCGGGCGACTCCGACAACGCAGCGTGGGGGCACTCCCCCAGCCTTCGGCCGGGGGCACCCCCACCCAGCGGTAGCCGGGGGAGTGCCGTGCCGGGCGTCGCGAGCCGGTGAACCGTCCCGGTCACAGCATTAGCCGAAAGCGCCGTGCCGGGTGGCGTCAGGCCCGGCCTTCGGCTCCGGCTCCGGCTCCGGCTGCTGATGCGGCTCCCACTGCGCCTGCGGCTCGCGAATCCGGCCGCCGCCGTCGCCCGCCGTCACCCTGCCCCCGGACCCCGGCTGCGCCCCGGACCCCGGCTCCGCCCCGGGCGCGGGCACTTGCCCAGGCGCGGGCGCCGCCCCCGGCCGCGTCCCCGTCCCCGACCCGGGCGAGGGCGCGGACCGGGGTGCCGTGGCGGACCCGGGCTTCTGCGCGGCCTCCGCCTGGTCCGGCTTCGCCCGCTCCCTGGCCGGGCCATCGGACGCAGCAGCGTCCGGCCTCCGGGCACCGGTCCGTACCCCGCGCGCTATACCAAGACCGCCTCGCGGCCTCTCCTTCGGCGGGGCGGACACCTCCGGGGGACCGAAGGGATCGGCCGGGCGCCGAGCCGTGGACGTACCGTCCGGGGCGCTGGGTGGGAGCGTGGCCCCGCGTCCCCCGCGCCCGCGCGAGCCCCCGGCGTGCCCGCCCTGCCCGCCGCCGAAGGTCGCGCCCAGCGCGGCGCCGAGCTGGCTGAGGGCGACCAGGGCGAATCCGGCCTGGTAGGCGGCCGGCGCGGAGGCCTGGTAGGAGTCGGGGGCCACGCTCCCGGAGCTGTCCGAGCCGTCCGACCGGTGACTCTCTCCCGTGGCGCTGTTCACCTCCATGCGTTCGGCCGCATCGTCGAGATTCGCCGCGGCCAACTGGAAAACGGGCAGAGCCTCGTCGACGGTCTTCTTCAGCCGCCTCCAGTCCTCTCCGAAGGCATCGGCCGCAGGCCCCCGCCAGTGGGTGGCCCGAGCGGTGCCCACTCCGTGGTCGAGAGCGCCGACGATGTCCTCGAGGTGCCGGCCCATCTCCCGCCAGCCGGCCGACGCGTCCCGCAGGGCCTGGGAATTGCCTTCACGCGTCACCGGGCAACACCCCGCATCAGCTCGCTGATTTCCTGCTCCGCGGCTTCGGTGTTCATGGCACCGGTCTTCATTCCGCTCCCGATCTCGTCGAGGCGCTCCTGCAACCGGCCGATCAACGTCCCCACCAACTCGGACAGCTCGGAGAGCTCGGACAGTTCGGAATGCGAGGACGACGACGCGCCCGCTCCGAACCCGTCGCCCAGCGCCTCCGCGTCGGTCCGTCCCCTGAAGGCGGACAGGTGACGCCCCAGGTCGTACGCCTGCGTCGCGAACTCTGTACCGAGTTTCCTCAGCTCGTCGGTATTGATGTGGACTTCATCGGACATCTCTTCTCCCCGTGGTAAAAGGCGCACTGCGACGCGGCCACACCAGGTCTAGCACACTCATTTCATCTGCCCGGCGCGTCGTCCGGACAGGCCTCCGCAAGCCCTGTCACCCACCTGTGACAGGCGTTGGATTGACGGTCCGTTCGATGCTCTCGTTACACTCTGGGAACTGCTGTAGCAATACATGCGGGCCGTGTTCGAAGGGGGAGACGATGAGCCGCGAGCGCCAGATCGGCGACGAGGACCTGATGGACGTGGCCCACGATCAGGAGCAGGCTCACCGGCTCCGCAAGGCGCTGCGGACACTGGCCGACAACCCTTCCGTGGGCGGCGAACTCCAGGAGATGGCACAGAAGGTGCTCTCCGGACGGATCGGCATGCGGGACGCCATTCAGACAGAGCGCTACATGGACGCGCTGGGCGACCGTCTGACGCAGATTCGGCGGGCGGCGGAAGCTCAGACGCCCGAGGAGCGCGAAGCTCAGCGCGCTCAGGTAGAGCGCTGGCAGCAGGCGCAGCGCGAGGAAGAAGAGCGCGAGCGGGCGGAGCGGGACGGTCCGTCGCAGATCGTGGTGGGTGGCAAGCGGCGTGGGGCGCGCGGCCACCGGCCGTAGAAGTCGGGTACCAGAGGGGCC
This sequence comes from Streptomyces sp. 8N706, assembly GCF_052245415.1. Lineage (NCBI taxonomy): Bacteria > Bacillati > Actinomycetota > Actinomycetes > Kitasatosporales > Streptomycetaceae > Streptomyces > Streptomyces sp. 8N706. The sequence continues at coordinate 2,647 of NZ_JBQQBW010000052.1, forward strand.
GTGGTGCCACAAGATCGAGGCACTGTCAGCCCCTGGGGATAAGCTCTAGCTGCAGCATAGCTGTGGGTAACCATCGGGGATATGGGGGATGTTGTGGCACTGGATGGGCTGCAGAGCAACTTCCACACCCTCAAGACTGAGGGTGGGAACTTCGGGAAGATCGGCCAGGACTTCGACGATGCGGTGACCAGGCTGATGGACGGTCTCCACGCGCTGGGCGGAGGCCCGCCCGGCACCCAGAAGACCTTGTCCGGCGGCTCCACTCCCGCCGAGCCTCCCCCGCCTTCGACCGCCGAGCAGTTCTGGAGCGGCCTGACGACGCTGAACAGCAAGGCCGGCGCCCCGCCCTGGGGGGATGACGACATCGGCGAGAAGTTCGGTGTCGTCTACGAGGGTCTGCGCGACGGCATGTACGAGTCGATGGGCCACCTCGCGGCCAAGCTCAAGGAGATCGGCAAGGCCCTGGAGGGCATGGCCAAGAACCACGAGGCCAACGAGGACTTCAACGATTCGCTGATGAAGCAGCACATCCAGAACACTCGCGGCGAGCACAAGGCCATGACGAGCCTGACACCGCCGCGCCACACCTGACCCTGGCCGGGCTGAAGGTCGTACGCGCATTAACTACGGGGGAAAACAGCCGTGTCTGTGATGTTGCCGGACTCGCTCGAGTGGGTCCTGGAGATGCTCGGCTTCCAGTGGCCGACCGCGGATGAGGACAAGCTGATCGCATCCGCCCAGGTGTGGCGGCAGTTCGCGGCCGATGTCGAGCAGCTCCAGGTACGGGGCGTCACAGCGGCGGGCAACGTCCTCTCGGACAACTACGGCGACTCCATCGAGGGCTTCAGCACCACCTGGGAGAAGTTCTCCGGCAGCTCCGGCTACCTGGACGACGCCCGCGCCGCAGCCGAGACCATCGCCTCCACCCTGGAGACGTGCGCCACCCTGGTCATCGGCATGAAGATCGCGGTCATCGTCCAACTCGCCATCCTGGCCGCCGAAATCATCGCCGCACAAGCAGCAGCTCCGTTCACGCTAGGCCTCTCGGAAGTCGGCGCCCTGGGCGCCACCGCGGCCACCCGCGTCATCGTCCGCCAAATCCTCAAAGAGGTCGCCCAGCAAATCCTCCAGGCGGCTTTGGAGGCGGCCAAGGAACCGTTCGTCTCGGCCCTCCAGGCCATGATCTCCGACGTCATCTCCCAGACCGTCAACCAGAACTTCGGCGCCCAGAGCGGCTACGACCTGGGCCGCACCGCCAAGACGGGTAAAGACGCGGGCGTCGACGCCTTCAAGCAGACCGGCCAGACCTTCGGCGAAGCCCTCCGCGACGGCGCCGGCCACAAGGCCGGGCACCGCGCCCGCCACGGCCTCGACAGCGCAGCCGGCCGCCACTCCGGCGACGACGGCGGAGACAGCGGCGGCGACATAGGCAGCGACAGCGGGTCGGACTCGTCGAGCAACAGCAACTCATCGAATGCAGGTAGCGACAGCTCCTCGTCGAACTCGTCGTCGGGCTCCTCCTCCGGCTCGTCCAGCTCCTCCGGCTCCTCCGGCTCTACGGACAGCGGTGGCAGCTCCAGTAGCAGCTCAGGCAGCGGCAGCAACGGCTCCAACTCTTCGCCCTCGTCCTCCTCCTCGCCGGGGAGCACGAGCACGTCCGGCTCCGGCGACAACTCCTCGGGCGGGAGGACGGCCCCGGACCCGGGCCCCGGTTCCAGCCCTTCCGGCGGCGCGGACTCCTCCTCCCCGAGCTCGTCCTCGCCGCAGAACTCCGACACCTCCTCGGCACCCCGCTCACTCGACGCCTTCGACCAGCCCTACCGCCCCACGGGCAACGAGAACCCCTACGGGGCCGACACCACGCCCACGTCGGGCAACGGCGCCACGCCGTCACCCAGCACGCAGAACGACACCGCCACCCCCGACTCATCACCTGCCTCCGACGGCGGGCCATCGCAGAACACCCCGGGCGAGAACATCCCGGACAACGAACCCGCCAGGGCGGACACCGGAGACACTCCACGGGGCGAAAACATCCCCGACAACAACGAGCCGTCGTACGCCAGTGACGGCCCCCGCCCGGGTGAGAACATCCCGGACAACAACCCGCCGGCCCCGGGGGACGACGGCCGTCCCGAGTCCTCGCCGGCGTCCACCGACAGGCCTTCGGCGCCGGACGCCCGTACCGCCCCGGACAGCACTCCGGCCCCGGACAGCTCGCGCCCGAACCCCGGCGCCCCGTCCCCCACTCAGTCCCCGGACGCGGCTCAGCAGTCCACCCCCCCGCCGTCCAACAGCGACTCGAACACACCGAACAACGCAAGCCCGACGCCCGACAACGGAAACCCGGCGAACACCACCCCGTCCGCCACCCCGTCGTCCGACAACGGGCAACCCCAGAACGACAACAACGGCAATCAGAGCACCGGGCGCCCGAGCGTCCCGCACGCCTCGATGCCCCACACCGGCGGTCCGGACAGGGCCCCCTCCACCCCGCACCAGCAGCCACAGACACCGCACACGCCCAACCCTGACGACGAGGGCATAGACCTCCAGGCCACAGCTACGCCCACGGCCCCCAGCCCCACCACCGCTCCCCAAACCGACCCCACGCCATCCACCCCCCACGCGAACACCCCACAGAACAACCCGGGGCCCATACCCTGCCCGACGCCGGCCCCCCAACAAACGCCGGCGCCGGGCCCCGCCACCACGCCCCAACGCAACGCCGCTCCCCCGCGCCAGACCCCGCCCCGCGACGGATCCCCGCGCATCGCCGACAGCAGCCGCCGGGAAGAAACGTCCCGCCCGTACAACCCCCGCCTGGACGGGCCTCGCCGACAGGCCACGCCACCGCCCCACGACCCGCGCCTGGACGGCCCCCGTCGGCAAGACACCACGCCTCCCCACGACCCCCGCCTCGACGGCCCCCGCCGCGACGACCGTCCCGCTGCGGCCCCGAGCCGCTCGGAGCAACCCCGCGCCAACCGGCCCGGCAACCAGAACCAGCAGGCGCAGAACCCAACCGACCCCTCCCAGACGCACGGCGACGGCACCACCCCGAACACAACGCCGACCCCGCCCGAAGCCGGCGCCGGAGCCAACCTTCACGACATCCGCACAGGCATCCAGGGCGGCGTCGGCGGACTGCGTCCTCCCTACGCCATTGACCAGCGGCTGCTGGAAGAAGCCGTCCCGCGCAATCCCGACGGGAGCCCCCAACGACACCCGGACCCGTTCCAGCAATGGAGCGGGCTGCAGAACGACAGCGGCCCCCTGATCCCGGGCCGGTCCAACAACTGCGCGGACTGCAGCAGGTCCTTCCTCGAGACCTGGTACGGGAACCCGCAGGTGTCCGCACCGCGCACATGGGACAGCGACGCCAACGGCAACCTCGACCGCACGTCACCCGAGCGCCATTCGAACGAAAACATCCAAGCCTGGGCCGGTACCACGTATCGACACTCCCCCACCCGGGACGAGGGCTACAACCGAATCGCCGCGGAGCTCCTCGCAGCAGGGCACGGGGCCGCAGCGATCATCGTCGTCGAGTGGCCGAAGCCCACGAATGGTGACCCCAAGGCCCGCAGCGGTCACGCCTTCAATGCCGTCAACCACAACGGCCGGGTGGTGTGGGTCGACAGCCAGAGCGGCCAAGTCAGCCACCAGCCCATCCACCCCCAGGCCCTGGGTGTCTGGCATCTCACCCTGGATGCCAACCGCAATCCCGTGGTTCCTCCGACCGCACCCCCGACGAACACGCAGCACTCCAGCAGTCAGAACCAGCCCCATAACCAGCCGAACCATCCTCAGCAGCAAACCCCGCAGGTCCAGCAGCCCCACCCGCAGCCGCAGAATCCTTACCCCCAGCAGCAAGCGCCATACGGGCAGCAGCCCCACTCCCAGCCACAAAGCCCGTACGCCCAGCAGCAAACCCCGTACGGCCAGCCCCACCCTCAGCAGCAGAACCCCTATGCCCAGCCCAACCCGTACGCCCAACAGAATCCGCAGGCAACTCCGTACAACCAGCCTCAACAGCAGAACCCCTACACACAACCCCACCCGTACGCTCAACAGCCCAACCCCCAGCAACACCAGGGACAACCGCAAAACCCGTACTCACCCCCACCGCAGAACCCGGCCGGTCCGTCCGCGCCCGACGCTTCGGGCTCCAGCCACACGCCAGACGCCGCCACCGACGGCAGCGAACGCCAACAAGTGCCCCAGCAGGGGCACCCCGCGGACCCCAACCAGCAGCAGGCCACATCGGCTGATCGCGACACCCGGCAGCAGGCACCCCCGGCACCCGACGAGCCGCCGACGCCAACGGAGCCGCCTACCACCGGCGACACGAACAGCAGCGACCCGAACAGCAGCGACCCCACGGCTGAAAACCCGGCCGACTCCACCAGCCCTGAGGCTGAGGACGCCGACTCGGACACCGACCCAAGCTCGGACGCCCCGACCCCGACCCCGACCCCGGACTCGGACTCGGACTCGGACTCGGACTCGGACCAGAATCGGCCCACGCTCCCGTCTTCGGAGACCCGCCCCTACGACGTGGACCCCGGCGGGGTCGGGCGCCCCAGCCCGCGCGACGTCCAGGCCATGGAGGACAACTTCCCGCGCAACGCGGACGGCACCCCACAACGCCACCCGGACCCCAACGAGGGCACCTGGGTCGACGACAGCCGCGGCCAGGATCCCAACGAGCCAGGCCGCACCAACAACTGCGCCGACGCCGCCCTCTCCTTCGCCGACTCCTACTCCGGCCATCCCACCGTCGCCGCACCCCGCACCCCGGATCTCAACCCGGACGGCACCCCCTCCGACCGCGGCGAAGCAGGCGGCCGCGACCGCATAGAAAACACTCTCGGCGCCCGCTTCACCGACCACGGCGACGGCCCCGAAGCCTTCAACAACCTCGAAACCACCCTCCTCAACGCGGGCCACGGCTCACAAGCCGTCATCATCACCCAGGACGCCAACGGCCGCGCCCACGCCTGGAACGCCGCCAACCACAACGGCCAGATCACCTACGTAGACCCCCAAACCGGCGCTCGCAGCAACACCCCCCTCCACAACGCCCCCAACGGCGTCTTCGCCATCCCCCTCGACGCCAACCGCCGCCCCATACCCGACAGCCGTCCCACCACCGAATCCCAGCCGAACCGCACCACCACCCCCAACCGCCCCGACCGAACCCCCACCCCACGCCGTGAAGCCCCCACCACCCCCGTCGGCAATACCGATAATCGCCGCCCGTCAGCGGATCCTTCGGGAGCCGGTAAGGGAAACGACTCAACGTTCGACCAAGAACGGACACGGGGGACTGCCAACTTCGGCGAAACGCAAGATGCCAATCAACGGCATTACGGGTTGCTTCCCGAAGAATCTCAGGAGCGACTTCGTGTGTCTCACGATGTGCGCCAAGTGGCGCTTGAGGGCGCCCTGAGGCCGCTTCGGGGATGGGCTGATGACGGCTCTCTGTATCGCGTCGCGGAGGAAGCACAAGCCAACGGAAAGATCACCTACAACAGGCTACGCAAACTTCTCCCCGGGTTCGATCAGCTCGACCAAGGAACACAGCTTGCCGTGATCGGCGGACTTGGTCGATTGAGTTCGGAATACCACGGGGCGCACGCGGTCGGAGTAAGTCCTGTCGCTATGGATCCGGGCCGGGTCAAAAAGGCGGCACCAGAGGGCACCTCACCAACACCGGGATACGCGCTTCATCAGACCCACGTCGTGGGCAGCGGTGGACCGTCTGCTGAAGCCCGCACCTACGCGGTGAGGCAAGAAGCAGGCGGCGAAAATGCTTCCCCGAATGACATAGACAAGATGGACAAGGAGTTCCTTGACCTGCGGAGCCGACATGGACAGGGTGCACTACAGCCAGACATGTCCGGCAAGAACTATGCCGTACTGATGATGGAGGAGTACGACGACAACGGAAATGTGGTGGACATACACTATGTCATCGATTCCTCCATTCCGGGCAGCCGGGAACATCATCACGATCATTCTGAACCCCATCTCGGCGAATGGGTGAGACAAGTCGAGAGGGAGTATGGAGACCGCTTCAAGCCTGTGCGGATGTATACAGAGTTCGAACCCTGCGGCGAGAAGACCGGTACAGGTGGCGCCAACTGCTCCGACTATCTGACGCATGACATGAACCGAGATGAGTCTCAGGAGCGTGCACGCAATATGCGAGCCCGGGAAAAGAGGGGCGTAGAGGTACCAGAAGGCCAACCAAAGAACCCTTTGATCATCGATTACGGAATCGGTTACCGAAAGGGGCCGACAGATGATGAGGTTGATCCGCGAGAAGAGTTGACTGCAGCCAAGCAGAGGCTCAACGAAGCCAAAGAAGCTGTAGAGAAATCCAAGCAAGAGGGAAGCGAAAGCCTTCAAGAGGACCGCGCCAGGCTGCGGGAAGCACGAGAAGAGGTCAAAGAAGCCGAGAAGGCCGAGGCCGACGCCAGGAAGGCCGGGACGCCGGTCCGTTCCGGTGTCAAGGAAGAGTTCGATCGCGACATGGACCAGTACCGTGGTGAACTGTTGCGAGTTTGGACGGCGGCAGCGCGAGCGCGAGACGCTGGTGTCGTTCCGCCTTCCGTCAGCCCATGACGTCGATCGGAGAGCAACTGTGGGGTCGCCTGCAACGGCCGCGGAACAGCTGGAAGCCTGGCTGACCGAGCCACGCCGCAAAGGTGGCGTACTCGTACTGCGTGGGCAGGCCGACACAGGCGCTGGCCCAGTGCTGGACGACCTGCGTCGACGAATGCCTGACGCCGTGTTCATCGACTGCCGAGGGCTCACAGCAGAAGAGGTGGCTGTACGTGTGCTATTGAGCCTGGGGGTAGCGCCGGAGGATGCACACAAGCGGCGGCGAAGCCTCTGGGACGCGCAAGGGCTAGTGAGTCGCGATGCGGTCGTTGTGCTGGCCAATGCCCAGTGGGCAGGACCGACGATCACTTCAACCGAGCCTCGGCGCATACTCCGGGCCGTTGCTGACCGCTTCGGACGCGACGATCGGCGGTGCTTGCGGATAGTGGTGGAGGGTGATGCCGAACGCTCACACATTCCCCAGCTCCGGCGTCGGCCAGAAGTGCTGATGCATCGAGATGGTCCAGACCGTGCCCTCCACGGGACGGAAGCGATCCTCGGTGCGGTTCAGCGAAATCCCGCCCTTCAGTGCCTTGCCACGGCAGAGACAGCTCGGGTGTCCTTTCCCGTATGGGAAATGTTGTGTGAGGCACTGTCGCATTCCGCTGGAGAAGTGGAACTTCGTACGCTCGTCAACCAATACCCGGGCCTGCTGACCGTGGCCATTGATGCTGACGGCGCGGAGAGCGTAGGCATCACCTCGGATGCCATGCGGTCACTCATCCGCAAGACCTACGGCGTCTCAGCCGAGAAACAGAAGCATATCGCCCGTCATTTCTCTTCGGGAGCCACCCTTCCCCTCTCGGCTAGCTATGGCTTCCAGGCCGTTCCGTTGCACGCTGCACTTGGCGGCACACTTGAGGAACTCCTGGCCGACGGTGAGTCGCTGGCAGGAGTGGGACGCTACGCGCTGCTGCAGGGAATAGAGGCGGCCTGGCCTGATGGAGTACCACAAGACGGACTTGCTGGGGACATGCACTACCTGGAAGAGCAGCGGGTCGATCCGGTCTCGCACGGGGAGTGGATTTCCTGGTTGCACTGGGCGGCCCTGAACCGGGGTTTGCAGGAGGTCGCGGACGGACTTGTGCGCGCTGGGTCCCGGATGCCCTGGCGAACCGTCTGGTCACGTTGGCGGCCGTATGGTGTCTTCGGCTCGATCGAGGGCGAGCTCGGGCGCGTCGACCAAGTGCGTGTGCAGCGCAGGGGGCCTGAACCAGTCGCCGTGATGCGGAGGGTCGTACAACACGACAACATGGGTGGGCCGCTGGATGAGTTGTATGTGGAGCGTGCCTTCAGGCTCGATGACGGTACCGAAGTGGGCACCGTGTCGACTGTACGGATCCCCCACGACCAGGACACAGCCACGCCACTGGAGTTCGACGAGGACACAGCGCTGCCGGCGCCACGGACACCAAACATCGACTGGCCGATCAAAGCCGCCGGGCCTGGACGTTGGCTGATCGGCGGAGAAGGCGGGCTGTTTGCCGTAGAAGTGCCGCAGTCGGCATGGGAGTCCGGCACGTGGGCCGATGGCCCATTCCTCGGTGCCATGACGGCCGCCGCGCCATGGCTCTGCCCCGAGGAAGCACTCGCCCAAGACGCACCCTCACAGGCATGGCTGGAAAAGCAATTCGGGAATGGCAGTTGCAGAACTATTCGGGACACCGCATTGCCTGACGGACTACGTGATGAAGCGGCCCGGAGTTTCCTGAGCACAGTTGGCATGCCCTTCTTGCCTGACCAGATACCATTCTTCACCTCGGTGGACCTGGATGAACAAGGTCTGGCAGAATTTGAATGGCCGGAACACGCCCCGGAGCCTGGGGCGGAAGGCCCGTTCTACCGGCTCGGAACCTGGACCGGTGGTGCCGTCGTGCTCGACGGCTCCAGTGGTTCGGTGCTGCAGGACACGGAAAGCGGTTACTCCACGGTCCTGTTGGCCAGCAGTCTTGCTCAGTTCTTCACCGTGCTGCGGCTTTATCACGAGTACCGGATGAGTTGGTTCGTCACCAAAGCAGAAGCATCGGATGCCCGGTGGAGTCTGCGCGAATGGGCAGAGGAGATCGACGTCGGCACAGCAGACGGCGATCACTGGGACCAGGTGTTCGACGGCGACCTGGACAATCTCGGATCTTATTGACAAGAGCCCATGGAGGTAGAGGAGGAATGGACTGGATTGAATAGTGCAGTGTCCGGGGCACGGATGAGCGTGCTTCCGGCGTCAAATGAGTTTTGGATATCCTGGGTTGGCAACACGAAACAATCAGCGCGTCACAAATCAATCTCATGCGCCGAAGCCTGCCCCTTTAATTCTCGCGGGCATAACCGCGCCACATCACCAAACTTCTGCGGCGTACGCACGAAGACCACCAACCACTGCGGTACAGAGACTGCCATGACGAGCCACAGGAGAGGACAGCGTGCAATCGGAACCCCCGAGGGATGACCAGCGAGTGCCTACGAGCGTCGAGGACGCGCGCGAAATCGGTAGCACCCAGTTCCCAGCTGCCTGGCCGGATGGGACACCGGTTGCTCTGCACGTGCATGAATTCGACATCGGTTACTTGGTCTATGCGTTCCCTCCGTCCACCGCCCCGAACGGCGCTCCCCCGGAACCCGGCGGCAGCAACATCGTCATTTCCAAGGTCAACGGCGATATTTCTTACGTGCCCAACTATCCGCCGGAGACTGCCATCGAGACCTACCGCAGATTTTACCGTCCCAGCACGTGACATCCGGTAAGACATGAGTGGATTGGCTCGGGTGGCCGTGCTGAACACAACGTGCCCTCGCGAGCCGACGGCGGGGGACGTTGAGAATTCCCTGCCTCCAGGATCTCGTAATCCTGCGCACCGCACGGATCGCGCCTGGCTCCGCCATCCCTGAATGTGACGAGGTTCTCCAGGAGAATGCATGACGCAGCCCAACCAGCCTGAGTCCGAGCGCGGAGTGCCCACAAGCGCCGAGGAAGCCCTCGAGATGGCCCGCCTCGAGTTCGAGCCCAGGCTGACCGACGGCAGCCTCGCACCATTGCGGGTACAGGAGTTCGACCTGGGCTACCTCGTGTACGCCGTCTTCCCTCCGAACCCGAACCCCACCGTGCCCGCGGCACTTGGTGGAAGCAATGTCATGGTCTCCAAGGCGACGGGCAAACTCGGGTACGTCCCCAACTTCCCGCTGGAGACGGCGATCGATCTGTACCGCAAGCACTATGGCCCCAGCGCATAAGGACAAGGTCAAGGGAATCAAGCCAAAACCGCCGCTGGCCGCGCCCGTACCGCGTCGCCAGGTGAGGACACTGGGGCCTCGGTGCGCACATCAGGACGCCCGGGACCGCGCCTGGTTGAAAAAGTCGTTCGACCGTATCTGTTGGCCTGCGCGGGACCAGCACATCCTGAGCGGTGGTCAGCGCCTTGCTCCCGGTAGGGACAAACGGTGGCTCGTACGTCCAGGTCGGTGACTGCGAGAGTACGGCCGGCGTGATGAGGGTGCGTCCTGTGTCAGGGCGACGTGGACAGCGACGCCCACACACAGGTGGAGAGATGGAGAGAGGGGGCATCAGCGTGGCACTGCGGACATTCGAGGCGAGGGTCGGCTGGCCCGTCCTGCGTGAGCGGTTCGTCGGCCGCATTCCGGAGCGCGAGCTGGTCTTGCTGGACGAGGCGGTCGACTTTGCTGCGCGTTGGCACGGAGACCAGGTCCGGCCGGCGGGTGAGCCGTATGTGGAGCACTTGCTCGAGGTCGTGTGCGTACTGATCGAGGCGGTCGAGACGACCGACATCGATGTGCTGCGGGCGGCCGTCCTGCACGACGTCGTTGAGGACACCGGCTGTGCGCTCGATGACGTGAGAATGCGCTTCGGGGACCGCGTCGCGGTCTTGGTCGACTGGGTGACCAAGCCCGCGCCCACCGGCGGCCAGTCCCCTGCTGAGGCGTGGTCGGCGTATCTGGCGAGGCTGCACGACGCACCGGCCGATGCGCTGATCGTCAAGCTGGCGGATCGGCTGAGCAACGTGCAGCGTCTCGACTCACATCCCCGACCGGAGAAGCGCCGCTCGTACTACCAGGAAACCGTGCGCTCCATCGTGCCGCTCGCCCAGTCCCATCCGTGGTTTCGCCAGTGGTACGCAACGTGGTGCGAGCGCTTCCGCCATCTGGCCGGTGACAGGCCAGCCGTGCCATGAAGTTGACGAGCGTGGTCCGGCACTCCCGGCCATGCGCCGTGGCTCGCCCCGCGTGCCCGCTCGCCCCGACCACTGTCCACAGCTCCACCGAACGTAAGATCAACCGCGTACGGTTGAAGTCCGCGAGGGCGTAGGACGGGGGACACCATGACCGGACCCACCGAGGGTTACCCACCGCACCCGCATATCGGCGGCCGCGCCGCCGCCCTGCGCGCGCTCGCCGCGTGGCGGACGGGATCGCCCGGCGCGCCGCGCGTCGTCGTGCTCACCGGGAGTTCCGGCAGCGGGCGGTCCCGTTTGCTGACCGGTTTTCTGATGCTCTGTGACCCGGGGTTCCGCAAGCAGGTGGCGCTGGATGAGCTCGATCCGTCGACCGTTCCGCCCGAGCTGCCCGCTCCCGCCGTGCCCAGCCCCGAAGGTCTCACTGCCGCCCAGATGCTCTGGGTCCTCGCCGATCACTTCGGGCTGCGGGCCTCCCGTACGGAGGACGTGTACGTGGAACTCGCCGCCCTCCCCGACCCCGTGACGGTCGTCGTTCCTGACGTCGACCGTGCCGGGCCCGTACGTGCCGCGGACGAGCCCGCCCTCCTCGTACGGGAGGTCCTGAAGCCGCTCGCCGCCACCGAGGCCGTACGGCTCCTGGCCGACGTCCCCCGCCCGCTCGCCGCCGAGTTGGCCGACGGGCTGCCGGAAGGCATGGCGCAGATCATCGACCTCGACGAGCCGGAGTGGACCGATCCGGAAGGCCTGGTGCTGCACGCCGGTGCGGCGCTCGACCCGCAGTTCGGGGCTCCGGAGCTGCCGTTCACCACCGATCCCGACACGCGCCGCTCCCTTGCGGAGGCGATAGCCCGCCGCGCTGCCACCACCGACGGCAGCCGACTGACCGTACAACTCGCCGTCCGGGGCATCCTCATGCACCCCGACGGCTTCGATCCGGCGGACGAGACCCTGCTCCCGAGCAGCGTCGGCGAAGCGGTCGACCTGCATGCCCGGCGCCTGGGCGCCGACCCGCGTACGCTGCGGTTGATGCTCGCCCCGCTCGCCCTCGCCGAGGGCGACGGGCTGCCTGTCGAGCTGTGGGCCCGTCTCGCGAGCGCCGTCGCCGGGGAGGACATGCGCGAGGCGATCGCGAACGGAATGCTGCTGGCCGGGCCGTTCCTCCAACCCGTCACGCCCGACGAGGACGGTGACCGTACGCTGCTGCGCCTGCTGCACCCCGGCCTTGCCGAGGAGATACGCGCGGGCCTGCCGGACGTACGCGCGGCGCAGACGCAGATCGCCATGGCGCTGCTCGAGGCCGTTCCCGAACAGGACTGGGGCAAGGCCGACCCGTACGTACGCGACCACACCGCCGGACACACCCTCGGCGCCGGGCTGCTCCCCCAACTCCTCTCGGACCCGGGCCTGTTCGCCCACGCCGATCCGGTGACGCTGCGGGCGGCGGTCGAGGCCGTACCGGTGGAGTCACTGGCGGCACCGGCCCGTACGTATCTGCGCACCGCCCCGCTCCTCACCCGGACCCAGGCGCCCGTCGGGATGCGCGCCGCTCTGCTGGAGACCGCGTTCATCGAGGACGGCATGCCCGAGCACGCCGCGGCCCTGCATGGCTTGGGGCTGGATCTGCCCTGGCAGACCCTGTGGAGCCTGCCCGTCCAGGGGGTCACGGCCGTGACCGTGGGCAGCCTGCTCGCGGAATTCGCGGAACCTGCCCGGCAAGCGCCTGCGGAGATCGGCGACGCGCCGGCGGATACGGGCACGGATGCCGGTCCGGACGCAGGCGCGGACACGGACACCGATGCTCCGGCCGCGCTGCCCGTCGCCGTCCTCGTCGTCCCCGAGGGAACGCCCGGCGCCCGCCCCGTCGGCGAGAGCGGCGGCTCCGCCGTACTCGTCCACGGCCTCCTCCAGCCCACGCACCTCGCCCACGCCGACCCCGGGCAGATCCTCCGCCCCTCCGAGGACGAGCGGGCCGCCGCCCCGCTCGCGCTCAGCCGCGGCGCCGACTACCTGCGGGTCTGGGACCGGGCGGATGAGAAGGTCGTCGCCGCGCTGATCTCCGACACCCCGTTCACCGCCGCCGACATCTCCCCCGACGGCATCCTGCTCGTCGCCACCGGGCGGGGGGTCAAGGCTCTCCGCATCCTGTCGCACGGATCAGCGATAGCCTCGTAAGCTGCCCGTACCGGCCTACGCGCGGCTTCCCATCGACACCGATGCCGGCCACGTCAGTCCTGAAGGAGTCTTCTCGTGATCAGCCAGGCGCAGGCAATCGCCATCGCCGACCGTTGGCTCAACCCGCACGGCGCGCAGGCTCCGCAGCGCCAGGTGGCCACGCACGAGTTCGACCTCGGCTGGGTGGTGTGGGCCGTGCCCCCGCCGCCCGAGCGTGACCCGGTGACCGGCCGGCGACGGCCGCCCGCCGATATCGGGAACGCCTGCGGTGTCGTCGACCGCCGCACCGGTGAGCTCACCGTCTGGCCGTCCGTGCCGGCCGAGGAGGTCGTACGGATGTACCAGCAGAAGCACGGCGGGGGCGCGGGCGGAGGCGACGCCTCGGGCGCCCGCCCGGTCACCGGTCCCGGCAACACCGCCGTCTTCACGTACGTCGATCCGTCGAACGGCGAGGAGACCAGCCTCTTCCGCAACTCGGGACCGGGCCTGCCGCACTCCGAGTACCAGGGGGTGGCGGAGCTCCAGCGGATGGGCGTTCCCGCGCAGAACGTGCTCGCCGTCCACACCGATCTCAGCTCCAGCATGCTCCCCGGCGGCTACCCCGGCGAGCTGCTCCGGAGCGCCTTCCCCAACGCACAGTTCTCCTGCACGCAGAACTACGGTCTGCGTCCCGAGGAGCGCGCCGAGGCCATCGACGCGCTGCTCCAGCACGTCGAGATGATGCACCGGATCGCCGGCCAGGAGCCGCCGCCGGCCCCGCACCGCGTCCCGGTCCCCGCGAACGTGACGCCCGCCGAGCCCCTGCGTGATGTCGCCTTGGGCCGCCACCTTGCCGAGGTCTTCGGCACGGACGGCGTACGGCGCTACGACGCCGACGACGTGGCGCAGACGCCGCTGCCGGAGGCAGCGAAGGCGACGCTCACCTGGGCTGGTCTCCCCGCGGACGTACCGCTCTTCTTCACGGCCGACCGGCCCGACGCTCCCCCGGCCGGCGGCCTGTTCACGGACGCCGCGACCCACCTGCGCGAGCGCGGGACCGAAGCCTCGGAGGGCGTGCTCGACACCCTCGCGGGACACGTCCGGATCGGCTCGGACGGGCTGTACGCGATCACTGTCCAGTGCACCGCACCGGACGATGCCGCCCATCTCACCGGCGCGGTCCGGGCGGTCCAGCCGACCTCGGGCGGGGGCCGGTACATCAACGGGTCGCTCGCCGCGTTCGTTCGCTCCCTCGCGTTGCTCGCCACGGTCCGGGAGCGGATGCAGGGTATGGACCCGGTCGCGGCCGGCGCGGCAGTCGCGGAGTTCCAGGAGCAGCTGACCGCCCTCGACGCCTCGGCGCTGGAGGAGCCGGACCACTGGTGGGCCGTGATCGTCGAGCAGATGTGGCACGGACTCTTCTGACCGGCTCTCCCGGGGCCTCGCTCACCACCTCCGCTCAGCCGTGGCGTCCGATGCGAACGATGGCCTTTCTTCCCTGACTTTCGCGGTCCGGGAAGGAAGGCCATCGGCGTTCCGAGCCGTTACGAGCCTTCCGGGTCGGTTCCGGAACCAGCGTTCCGAACACGCCCGGCAGCCGGTCAGCGTTGGAACGTCTCGGCAAGACTGGCGCCGATCATGCCGACGACCAGCACGGAGAAACCGATCCTGGTCCGGCCTCGACGGCTCAGTTCGGCCATGGCCCCGCAGAAGAGGATCGCCACCGCGAACAGAACGATGGTGGAGACCGGTTCCTTCGCAGCGACGGCCTTCACCAGCCCGGCGATCGCGGCGGTCATGAGGAACACGCCCACGAGGACGTACGAGCGACGAGTGCTCTGTGGTGCGGTCTGCTCCCTTTGCTCGCGCAGCATGGCCCTCCGCTCCCGCGGAGTCGATGTCGCCCACTGGAGGGAGAAGTTCTGCTTGCGCTCGAATTCGTCGTTGCCGGGAGCAGCCATGGGCCGACAGCATAACGGGAGCCCCGGTACCGCGACCCGGCGGCAGGAGTCCCGCTACTCCCGCCGGACGTACGGCCCTCCGCGCACACACCCGTTACGCAGGGTCATGGCACGCACGCGTGACGCGGGGTCATGGCACGTACGCGGGGTCGTGGCACGCTCCCCACGCGGGGTCGTAGCAGGTACGCGGAGGTCGTGGCACGCACCTGTACGCGGGCTTGCGATCGCGCCCGACCGTCGTGCCGTCCCTCAGCCCCGTACGGTCAGCACCAGTACGGCCGCCCAGGCCAGCTCCACGGCAACCGCGCCCACCAGCCACGGCAGGCTGCGGTTGCGCCTGGCGCGTACGACGAGGACACCGGCCGCGACCGTGAGCGGAACACCGATACCCGCCACCACCCGTGCCGCGACGCTGTACCTCGACGGGTCAGCGGTAAAACCGATCGCCAGCAGGGCCAGACAGCCGCCGCCGACCATGACCGTGAGCAGCATGGCCAGCCCGAAGCCCTGGGTCCAGATGCGCTCGGTGAGTTCGGGGTCGGCACTCCCACCCAGCGGACTGTTGGGGCGCGAGCGGTCAAGATCAGAACGGACGTTGTCATTCCTGTTGTTCCACACGCCCTGTAAGGTACCCACCGCCTCGGGCAGGCGAAAGCGCCCCGGGGGCACGAAGGACGAAATCAGCGGTATTCGGGGGTTTCATGGGTTTCGACGTACAGCCCACCGATCTGGAGGCGTACGCCAAGCAGATCGGGCGGGCCGCGGAGGATCTGGAGCAGGCCAAACGCTACTGCGGGGAGCACAGCGACATCGGCGTCTCCAATGAGGGCCTGCTCAACCTGTTCCTCACCACGCACACGGCGACTGTTCAGCAGGTCACCGCCACACTGATGAAGACCCAGGAGATCGTGCGGAGTTCGGGCGGAGAAATGGCCGCGTCTGCGAAGTACTACCGCGCCACCGATGAGGAAAACGCGGCCAAGGTGGACGCGACGTACCCCGCGACCAAGCGCTGACAGCAGCCGCCGAGCACGAGAGATTCGACGATGTCCGGATTCGCAGACACCGCAGAGCCGACGAAGTTCCTCACTCCCCCGAAGCCCCCCGAGGAGTTTTCGCAGGGCTTCCTGCTGGACACCTTCAACGATGCCAGCGACCTGATGAGCCCCACCTATTGGATCACCGAAGCTTACAATATGATCTTCGGCTTCAACCCCCTCGACGAGGTGATCCAGTGGTTCTCAGGCGACTGGGAGTCCTTTGTCAAGTGTGCGGAACTCTGGGAGAACATCGGCAAGGCCTGTGAAGCGGTGGCGGACAATCTCAAGTCCGGGAACTCCTCGCTCGATTCCACATGGAACGGCAACGCCGCCGATTCCGCGTACGTCTATTTCGACGAGCTGGCGAAGAAGCTCAGCGGCCAGAAGGAGTCGTACGACTCCCTTGCCGAGACCTACAAACACCTCGCCCACGCCGCGTACTCGACAGCTGAGGCCATCAAGGGCTACATCAGTGGCATCATCGACGGCCTCATCATCGTCGGCATCGAAATGGCGGCCGGGACCCTGCTCTCCTGGACAGGTGTGGGTGCGGCGGTGGGCTACGGCCTGGCTGCACTCGAGATAGCCAACATTCTCAAGCTATGGGGGCAGGCGACCTCCGCCTTCGGCAATGCCCAGGGCATGGTCAACGGCGCCGTGGGGGTCGTCGAGACGATCGGGGCCACGATCCACGGCACGTTCAACAACTTCCCGGTCCCCGGCGGCGCTTACGACCACCGAGCCGTCTAGTCACCGCGACCCGGCGCTCCGCTACCAGCGCCCCGCAATGAGTTGAGATAGGGAAACGGCCTCCATGAGCGACGAGCGACAGATCGGCGACGCCGACCTCACCAGCATCACCGGCGGCGACGAAGTACGCGCCCGCGCACTGCGCAAGAGCCTGCAGAAGCTGGCCGGCAGCGAGCAGGCGGGAGGGGTGCTGCAGGAAATGGCGCGCGAGGTGCTCGCGGGCCGGGTCGGTCTGCGCGATGCGCTGCGGGTCGGCTCGTACGCGGACGCGCTCGGCGAGCGGGTGGCTCAGGCGCGCCAGGCGTACGAACAACTGCCGCCGGACGAGCTGGAACGGCAGAAAGAGGAGGCACAGCGCTTCCTGGACGCCCAGCGTGAGGAGATCGAGGAGGAGCGGCGGGAGCAGCGGGAGCGGGAGGGCGGCTCCCGGGGACGCCCGCCGCGGCACAGCGGTCACGACTGGAAGCCATAGGGAGCGCGGAGGGCCGCTGCGGTCTGAATACTGCGCAGAAACGCTGTCCGAGGCCTGGCCGCCCGGGGCCGGGGAGTTCGGCGCCCGGGCCGGGCGCAGTCCATGGCCGGGGGGCCTGGGCCCGGTGTCCGGGGGCGGGGGCCGGGAGTTCGGCGTCCGGGGCCGGGCAGTCCATGGCCGGGGGCCTGGAGTCCGGGGCCAGGGAGTGCGGGCGTTACGGTCCCTGGCACCATCCCCGATGTCCGCTGCCGGCGGTACGCGTCGCGCCTCAGCCCGCTCGCAGCAGCTGGTCGGCGACGGCGACGGCAGCGAGCCCGGCCACCAGCAGCCACATGCCGAGCCTGGTCCTTCCCCGGCGGCTCAGCTCGATGACGACGCCGCAGAGGATGAGCGCTGCCCCGTAGACGCCCAGAGTCAGAACCGAGCTCTGCTCGCTCAACCGCACGACCAGGACGATCGCAGCCGCAGCCATGAAGAACGCGGCCACGAACATGCGTATGCGGCGTGCCTGTCGAGGGCTCGGTGAACGCCGCTGCCGCTCCTCGTGGGTCTCCCACTGCTCCCCGGACGTCTCCCGCCTCTGCTCCTCGGACCTCTCCCGCTGCTCCTCGGTCTCCCGCTCCTCTTCATGCGCCGCGGTCTGCCGCTCGAACGTCTCCCGCCTCTGCTCCTCGGACGCCGTGGTCTGCTCCTGCGACTCGAGCTGCTCGCGGTCGAGTTCTTCCTTGCCGGTTGAGGTCATGTCCGGAAGCGTATCCATACGGTGACCGCACGCGGTCCCGGACTCCGGCTCAGTCAGCCTGCACAGACACCTGGGTCACCGGCTGGCGGGGCAGCGGGAGTGCGCTCAACGCGTTCCCCAGGGAACGGATTCGGTGGGAGCAGGCCGCCGCGGACAGACCCGACGAACGATCCCGATCCCGGCTCCGAGAAGTACACCCTGACCCAGGAGCCGTCCACGAATCCGATCTCGTGGTTACCGGGCGAGACATCGCTGCGGTCGCGCAGCCAGGCCACTTGCTGGACATCTGCATTCCAGCCCGGCTCGCTCGTGCCCACATCGCCGCGCCGGCGGCCCCGCTGGACATACGTGATCCGCAGCCGCTGATCGGTCAGCTGTACCACCTGCACAACCCCCGTCGTCTTCGAACGAGGGTAAAGAGCTGCCGCGAACTGTCCCGCGAGGCTGTTCCACCCGCCCTTCAGCGGCTTGCCCTTCTTGCGCTCCCACTCGAAGAGCCAGTCGAATCCACCCAGATTCTCCCAGAAGAAAGCGAGAAAGAAGACGGCCCAGAACCGTTTTTTCGCCCCTTCCCACCGGTCGCCGGGCATCCGTACCCCGCGCAGGACTTGCGGACGACGCCCACGCCGGGGCGTCGGAAGGCGTCGGCCCGGCCACACCAACTGGCTGTCCAGCAACCGCTCATCTGCTGGCAGCACCTGAGCGGCTCGCCTCTTCAACTCTTGGACGAGCACACCCCGTAGGAGAGACCGCACACTCACCCGAATTCCCCCCTCGCGAACCTACCGTCGCGGAAGTCACGCCCCGAAAGGCTTGTCTGTATGAGCCTCACTCAAACTGTCCCGTCAACGCGCCGTTCTACAGGCCATATACGTCACCTCTGGGTAACCACGGCGTAGGCCAGGATCAAGCCCGGCACAGGCACCGCGCTCCGCCAGCGCTCACGGACGCGGATCGCTGTGCCGAAGCCTGAACGGGAACGCGTTCGCGAACCGACTCCACCCGCTGCCCTGCAGGGCCACCGTCACCCAGGGTCCGTTCACAAAACCCAGTTCACATGTGCCGCCGAGGGCGGCCGCCGGAGTTCACCACGCGGCAGTGCCGCCTCCGCGGGTCCCCCAATCTGCTCCTACAGGCTTCCCGGTCGGCATCGACGACAGCGTCAAGTCGGACTGAGGACGGCGCATACAGAACCGTGGCGGGTCCGCAGTCCCCTTCTTTGGAAATTCCTCAGAAGTGCACCGCGCAGGGAGGGGAAGGACCAACACCCTGCGCTCCGGGAGTGAGGCAGTTGTCACCCGGGTGGCGGGCTGGTCGGTGGGCTGCGCAAGGATGTCGGTGCTCGCTCCCGCAACCGATGATGTAAGGGATCCCGACAACCGTGACCAACCAGCCGCCGCAGATGCCACAGCCCGGCTTCGGCGCCCCTCAACCGCCCTTTCCCCCCATGCCCGCGCCGCCACAGAACGGCCCGACGGCTCACGGCGGGTTGCCGGGTTATTGGGGCCCGAGCTTCGCTCCGCAGCCGCCCGGTCCTCCCGAGCGCCGAACCGGGTTGATCCTGACCGTCGTCCTCGTCGTGGTGGCGGTCCTCGCCGGCGGTGGCTTCCTGGCATGGTCGATGCTCGATGACAGAGGCAACGACGACGCTGCGCACGGGCAGAGGACGAAGCAGGAGCAGGAACACCGACAAGAGCAAGGGCACGGACAGGGGCAAGGGGAGGGGGATGCGCAAGGGCAGAACAGGCCCGCGGGCTTGAAGCTGAGCACCCCCAAGGTGGTGAAGTCGACGCCCGCCGATCTCAGCTATGACGCCAAGGCCACGGAGCAGATGTTCCCGCCGGAGAAGCGGAACCCCTCCTCGTACCCGGAGTTCACGGGCCTGGCCCAGGTCGACTCGGTCTACCACCCGAAGACCAACCGCGCGGTCATCCTGGGAGTCCACACAGGAGCGGGGAAGGTATCCGACCCCGCACAGCGCGTGGAGGCGGCATTCAGCCCCAACCAGATGGCCGTCGAACCAAAGGACTTCGACCTCCAGGGCCCCGCTTCCGAAGGGGCCGTACTGCGCTGCGGGGTCACCAAGGGCGGCGGCGTCTACGTGCCCCTGTGCGTCTGGGCCGACCGTACCTCGGTCGGCGATGTGCTCGGATTGGGGGACGCAGCCTCGCCCTCCCTGAAGAAGGTCGATGTCAAGAGGCTGGCACAGCAGGCAAGCGACTTGCGCAAGGCCATGCGCAGCGGCTCCGCCGACTGACCCTTCCAGTAATCCGTGGGCGAGACTACGGCGTCCAGCGTCGCAGAGAACGCCATGAGAAGCGCCCGTCAGCAGTGCTGGCGGGCGCTTCGCGGAGAGCCCCGCCTCAGCCGGTGTCTCGGCTATGCACTGGTCCAAGCTGCACTGCTCCTGGCACCCCCCGTGCTCATGAAGTCCCGCAGGGCGGATTCCCATGGTCCGAGCCATGACGGCCTGGCTCCTTGGCGTGCGTGCTCTCCTTACGCGGTCACTGGTTGGGCCACTGTCCGGGCGGCGTCTGGGTGGGCTGCTGGGGCGAGTTCTGGTACGGGCTGCCTGGCATCGGAGCCTGGCCGGGGGCCTGCTGTCCTGGGTATGTCGGGAACTGCTGTGCCCCTGCCGGGCCGTATTCGTTGTCCCGGCCACGGCGCTTGGAGCGCACGACGAGCAGCACTGCTACGCCGACGATGGCTGCGGCACCGATACCCACGAGGGCGAGTTCGGAACCACCGAACCTGGATGAAGCGGAAGACGAGGAGTCGTCCTTCCCCGATGCCGTGGAGGCTGAATCCGATGCTTTGGGCATCGGAAGCGGTCCTTCCTTTGCGCCGGCGGGAATGTCTCGCGACAGGGCAGCCCTGGGCTGGATGTAGCCGTAGCCGTAATGCTCGTCTGGGAGCTTGGCATTCTTCAAGTCATCCGGAAGGCCAGTCGACTTGACGAGGCGATTGGCAACCTGGCCAGCGGACAAGTTGGGGTACCTAGCACGGACGAGTGCAGCTGCGGCTGATGCGTAAGCCGTGCCATCTGAGGTGCCATCCGCCATGCGATACGCCGCGTCGCCCTTTCCACCAGCTGATGGAATCCTAACTCCGGGCGCCAGAAGATCTACAGACGAGTTGTAGTTGCTGTCCTCCCAGACTTTCCCGAACTTGTCAACTGCCCCAACCCCAATTACGCCAGGATAGGTTGCGGGGTACCACTTCCTCGCAATTCCGTCGTTCCCCACTCCCGCAACCAGCACGACATCGTGATCAACCGCATAGTCAATAGCTCCCTGAACCCGACTGTCCTGCGCTCGCACGTAGGACATGTTGATGACCTTCGCGCCGTTATCAACAGCGTACCGAATCGCTTCGGCCTCAAACTGGCCTTCATTGGAATCTGAGAGTTCGACGGACAGCGGCAAAATCTTCGACTCAGGCGCCAACCCCATGATCCCGTTGGACTTGCCAGGCCCGTGACCATGTCCTGCGATCAGGCTCGACATCGCTGTACCGTGATCACGCAGGTCTTCGCCCGGATCGAGGCGAATACTGCCGTTCTTCTCCCCGTCACCGAAACTCTTCCCGGGAAGCATGTTTTTCTTGATGTCCTGATGAGATTCACGGAATCCAGAATCGATCACCGCAACTGTGACACCCCGGCCCTTCGACATCTTCCAGATGTCATCGGCAATGAATGCCTTAAGTGGCCATTGGGCGTCGCGCGGCTCATCGGCGACGGCCGTCCCACCAGTACTGAGGAGCACCGTGCTCGCCAGCAGCGCACCGCTGACTGTCCGCAGCGTCCGTGTGTGGCCCATTCCTCTGTCCTCTCTCAGGAGTGTGGGGGCGCAGCCGACCGGCTACGCCCCCACACCTTGCTACATTCCGCCGTACGTCAAGCGACTACTCGATGACCTTCGGAGTCACATTGCGCTCCGGCGTCCAGGTCTCTTCGTCCTCGACCAGGTAGTCGGGACGCTGACCGCGCTCCTTCTCCTCGTTCGCCTTGCCACCGCGAGCG
Source organism: Streptomyces sp. 8N706 (assembly GCF_052245415.1). Lineage (NCBI taxonomy): Bacteria > Bacillati > Actinomycetota > Actinomycetes > Kitasatosporales > Streptomycetaceae > Streptomyces > Streptomyces sp. 8N706. Next base: position 24,646 of record NZ_JBQQBW010000052.1, read on the forward strand.
CCGGGTGCACCCGCCATACCTGCAGGACCGGCCTTCTTGCCCGCCTGAGTTCCACCACGGCTGCGGTGCAGACCCGACCCGCCCTGCGCTCCGGCGCCGGCGCCCTTTGCCGCGCCCACGACGCCACCACGCTGACGAGCCAGACCACCGCCACGCCCAGCGCCTTTTGCTCCGCCTGTGCGCGCCCCGGCACCGGGAGCACCGCCCGTACCTGGCATACCGGCACGTCCTCCCCGGGCGCCCGCGCCGGCAACGCCGCGAGCTGCCCCACCCGCCACGGCTCCCGGAAGGCCGGGCATGCCCGAGGTCCCAGAGCCGCCACCGACGCCACCTGCGCCCGCACCGGTACTGCCGCCCAGGCCGACGCCACCACGGCCACCGCCCGCACCGAGTCCGCCGGAGACGCCGTTGAGCCCGGTACCGACCTGAGATCCCTGCTTCGGTGCGGTGCTTCCGATGCCCCCGGAGATACCCTTGGCACGAGGTCCGGTCGCGGGGTTGAGAGTGCCGATGCCGCTGCCCTTGGCGCCGGAGGACGGTGCCGAGCTCTTCGGGCTCATGTCACCGCCGATAGTGGGCATAACCACTGGCGAAGGCGGAGTCTGATCATTGGGCTCTGACGGCCAGTCGCCCCCCCTGTCGACGCCGGGCCTCATGCCGTTCGACTGCTGCTTGTAGTTCCAGGCCAGCTCTTCCATCACAATGACCGCTTCGACCTGGCGCTCCTTGCTCAGCGAGAGATTCTCTCGGTTGAGCTCCAGTGCCGTCCGGGCATCAATGTTGGGGTTGGCCATGTCCCGGTGGAACTGCGCATCGTCGCGAGATCCATCACTGGCCTTGTCCTTGACCCTGTCCGTGGTGTCCGGCTGATGAATCGACTTCATCGTCTCTTGGGCCTTGCGGAGATTCGCAGCGATACCGACATCCCTGCCGGTCTCGCGCGTGCCGATCATCGCCATCTCTGCGTTGCGCGCGTGACGGTAGCTGCGGTCGATCTTCCTCAGGACATCGTTGGCCGCCTCGAGGAAGTTCTTCGACGCGGGTCCTTCCCAGTGAGCCAAGGCGTGATCGATCGCGTCCTTGAACGCCTTACGGATGCCGCCGCTTCCGTCGAGTCCTCCGAGTTGGTCGGCAGCAGCTCGCCAATGATCGCCAGCCCTGTCCACCTGGTCAGGGTCGGCGTTCTCGATCATCGCTTTGAGCGCCTCGAGACCGTGATGATGGAAGTCCGAGGACGAGACAGGGATCTTCCGCTTCCCGTCCGGCTGGAGTTCCTTCAGCTTCCGGTCGCGCTCCCGCTTGTCATTGGCCTTGTCGTACTCCTGTGCCGCCCTGTACTCACCAGCAGCATCAGCCACGGTTCTCCCCCTGTTCTGCCATTGGCTTGCCAGCCAGCCGCCTGCTCATGCTCTCCTCAGCCACCCATCGACTTCTGGGTGTCGTGCTCCGCGTCGTCGTAGGCACCGTGAACCGTGTGCGCCTTCAGCCCGAAGTCACGGATGAACTCCTGCAGCTTCTTGAGCGTTTGATCCATGTACGTCTGCATCTCGTCGTGAGCGGAAGTGAGGTCTTCAGCCTCGCCGAAGTTCACCCCGAGGGCGGTCTTCGAGATCGACGTGCCGTAACCCACCTTGGAGCACGGCTCGTCCATGTCCTTGTCGAGGGCCCTGAGCCTCTTAACGACGCCGTCCAGCTCGCTGAGGTCGACGCGGTACTGCTTCTGCTCAGCCATTCACTGCCTCCCCGTTGCCCATCTGACTTTGCACGTACCCTGTCTGTAGTGTTGGCCGCCGCAGCCGACCAGCGTCACTCCCGCACGTGAGGGCATGCGGCCGGCGAGCCGCCCTCAGCGGGCCCAGCATCCGCATCGACTCCTGGCAAGCTCAGTGTAGTTGCGAGGGAAAGATGCTGCCCGTGGGGTACCAGGGTCCGCTGAACGATACTTCCACTCTAGGCGGGTACGCCTGATCATTTCGATCGGGCAGGGCGTCAAGCGGATCACATCGGTCGAGTGTCCCCGCAGACCGCGAACGCTTGCCTCCAACCGGATTTATGGCGCTCTTGCCACAAAGGTGGGCGAAGGGGAAGCCCTGCTTGTGACAACGCCCTTGGAGCAGCCATGCCGATACGGCCTTGAGGGACTCAGCTCAACTCCGTCGCTGGCACAGTCCGGGCTCCTACAGCCTGCCAACTCGGCTCTGGCGCGAGACATTCGAGGCCGTACGTCCCTATGCTTCGAGTCCGGACAAGCCAACGGGGCCCGCGCATCGGACTTTGATGTCATTCCGCGGGCCCCGAAGGCAGTGAGTCGTACGGGTGGACGCCGGGCTACTGGCCCGGCGGCTGGTTCGGGGGGCCGGGCGGGTAGTAGCCGGGAGGAGCGGGTTGCTGCTGGTACGGGTTGGGCTGTTGGGGCGGGAAGCCGGGGGCGTTCGGAGTGCCGTAGCCGCCGGGGCCGCCGTAGGCTCCAGGACCGCCCGGCGGCGGGCCGTTGCGGCGGTTGTTGCGCTTCACCAGCACGATGATGACCGCGACGATGGCGATGAGAGCAAGGACGCCGACTCCGATGCCGATGATGGCACCCGTGTTTTTCTTGGCGGCCTTTGGCTTCTTCACCTTGGCACCGCTGTTCGTTGCCTTGCCGTCTGTGCCGTCGGATGCCTTCGACCCCGAGGACGGCAGTTTGGGCATCTTGAGCGGGCCGTTCTTCGGGCCAGCCGGGATGTCCTTCGTCAGCGCGGTGTACGGACGGATGAATCCGTAGCCGTAATGGGGGTCCGGAAGCTTGAGACTCTTCTTCGCGTCGGGCAGCCCCGCGGTCTTCACCAGGCGGTTGGCAATCTGACCGGCCGAGAGGTCCGGATACTTTGACCGTAGAAGGGCAGCCGCACCTGATGTATACGCGGCAGCATCAGACGTGCCATTCGACAGTCGGTACGGCTTGTTGGCTCCGGCAGACCTGATGTACACACCCGGTGCCGTCAACATTAGCTCAGGTCCGGCATCGGAGTCTTCCCACACCGCTAGGTACTTGTCTACCGCTCCAACACCCACAACTCCGGGGTACGCAGCGAGTGCATCCAACTCGTCATCGCGCTCATTGCCTGCAGAGGCCACAAGGAGGACGTCTTTTTTGAGAGCGTATGCGATGGCCTTCTTGTCGTCGTCACTCAACACCCCCAGGTCGATTGACACGTTGACCACCGTGGCACCTTGATCAACCGCATAGGTCAGACCTTGCGCGAACCCGTCGCGGACAGCGTACTCAGTGTCTCCCTTGAAAAAGTCAACGGGAAGGATTTTCGCGTCGGGCGCCAATCCCTTTACGCCATCAGCACCACCAGGCCCATGTCCGTGACCAGCGATGAGCGCCGCCATAGCCGTACCATGGTTCTCTCTGAGCTGAAAGTTTGCCTGCCCCTCAGTCTCAATCTTCTTGCCGGGAAGCACGTTCCCCTTCAGATCAGGGTGATCTCCCTGCACACTGTGGTCCAGAACAGCGACCGTCACGCCTTTGCCCGTGGACTCCTTCCACACCGCCTCGGCGTCGAAGGCCTTCAACGCCCATTGGTCGTCTCTGATCTGATCTGCCGAAGCGGCCGGCGCGGTCCCGAAGAGCAGCGCTCCCGTCACCACCGCGCCACCCACCGCACGCAGCGTTCGTGTGAAGCTCATGCTGTAACACCTCTCCCAACGAACAGGGCCCGCAGCCCGAAGGCTGCGGGCCCTGTCGTGATTCCGCCGATTGGTCACTCGGCAGTCGTGACTACTCGATGACCCGCGGTGCCACATTACGTTGCGGCAGCCACGTCTCTTCTTCCTCCGTCAGGTAGTCAGGGCGCTGGCCGCCCTGACCATCTCGCCCGCCATTCGCTCCATGTGCGCCGGGCGCGCCTGCCATGCCCGCACCACGGCCGCCTCGGGACTGACCGGCTTCCGAGCCACCGCGGCTGCGATGGAGACCGGAACCGCCCTGGGCCGCACCGCTGGAAGATTTGCCGCCAGGGCTGCCGACGGTTCCACCGGCCCGGCGAGCCATGCTGCTGCCGCCGCGACCGGTGCCACCTCCCTGGCCGGCACCTGCACCGGCACCTGCACCGCCTGCCATGCCGGGCAGGCCAGCTCGGCCGGACCCGGCGCCCGTACCGCTCTTTCCTGTGCCGGCGCTGCCGACTCCGCCTCTACCGGCTCCCCCTGCTCCCGTACGTCCGGTACCAGTGGCGCCTGTACGCGCTCCGCCCATTCCTCCAGCTCCGCCGATGGGCAAGGAACCACCGCCGCCGAGTGCGCCGACTCCGCCCCCACCGGCACCGCCTCCACTCGAGCCGACACCGAGACTGCCGCCACCGAGCCCACCGCCCGAACCCACTTTGGTGGGACCGGTCGTTACGCCGTCCAAGCCTGTGCCGATCTGGGAACCTGGCCTTGGCCGCCCGGTACCGGTGGGCGGCTTGAGTGAGATGGGATCGCGGCCTCCTATGCCGATGCCCTTCCCTCCGGAAGGCATCTTGGCTCCGCCTTTGCCAATGCCGCCAATGCCACCGCCAATGGCACCGCCACCGATATTGCCGCCGCCACCGCCGCCACCGCCATTCGGGCGTTCGGGGATTTCATCGTCTTTGGCACCCTTGGGAACCTCGAGCTTGGATGACTGGGCCACATACGAAGTCCCAAGCTTCTCCATGGCGACCGCTGATTCGAGGTCCTGCCTCACGAACTTGGGCAGGCCCAGATCCCCGTGGACATCGTCCCACTTCTTGAGGACGGCCTCGGTGCTCATACCGCTGGCCAGGTCTGCCTGAACGCCATTGTATGACTTGATTTTCCCTTCCAGGTTGCCTTCGTCGGTGAAGAGGGCGACACCTGGAGAAACCATGATCATGATGCTCCGAAGACCGTCCGGGTCCCCCTCCTGGTCTGCGACATACTCATAGCTCAGCTGTCCACCCCCCTTCTCGATATGTTTCTGAATCGCCAACTCGGCATTCTCTTGGGCCGACCCCGACCCACGCATAGGGCTCCAGTCGATCGACCCCATCGAGTCAATCGCCTTCTGCAGATCGTCGGCAGCCTGCCCCATCGCGTTCGCGACATCCTGTGCGTACGGAGCACCGCGCCTGAAGTTCTCGCTGATCTTCTGTGATTGCCGCAAGAACTTGTTGGCCGATTCACCATGCCAGGTCTTCATGACCTTTTTCACGGCTTCATCAAAATCCTTCTTGATTCCGCCGTTCCCGTCCTCCCCGACGAGTTCGTCATGGACCACCTGCCAGTGCCGGGCGACTTCCTTCACAGACGATACGCTGGTTCCGTCCAGCATCGCCTTGAGCTCTTTACCCCGCTTCGCGTTGAAGACCGTGTAGTGCGATGTCTCCTCGTACCTACCGCTGTGTGCACCGCTCGACCCTGGCTTCGTCATGCCCCCGACCCCCTGCTCCGTCTCTTCGCTGATCGACCATCTACTGAGTGCTGCTACTTCATGGCGTTATCGGCCTCAGCGTCGTCATAAGCTTCTTTGACTTTCTTGGTTTTCTTGCCGAATTCGTCAACAAGCTTTTCGATCAGCCCGAGGATATCCTTCTCGATGAAGTGCTTCATGCTCTCATGCGCAGCCTGCAAATCCTTCTGCTCATCGAAGTTGTTACCCAGAGCCCCGTTCGGAAGGTAGGTGTTGTTCTTTGCCTTCCCCTTCGGGCCGCCCATACGATTGAGGACCGTGTGGAGCTCTTTCACCACCTGATCCAGCGCATCCAGATCAACGCCGTACTCTTCCTTAGCCATTGATGGCCTCCCCGTTGATGTCGAGCGAAGTCTTGCGGCGCCAGTCGCGGATAGCGATGCCCGAACCCACGATCACTGCGAGGGCGATCAGTCCGCCGGTGAACACGTAAACCCCGTAGCGTGCGCGCCGTTCCTGCGGGGTCTCGCCGAGCGTGAGCTTCGCCGGGTGGACACTGTTCCCGTTGGCGACGCCCTGGTTCGTGTCCGGAGAGGGCGCGGCCGTCGGCTCGATGTTGTCGGTCAGGGCCGCGACGGGGTCGACCACGCCCCAGCCGACGTTGATGTCCTTGCCCGGCCTGACCCGGTCGGCGGTCTTCTGCATGTGCCAGATGACCTGCGTGGGCGTCCAGTCCGGGTGCTTGGCCATGATCAGGGCGGCGACGCCGCTCGCGTAGGGGGCGGCGAAGCTCGTGCCCTGGTCGACGCAGTGGCCGTCGCCCGGGACCGTGGAGACCATGTCCACGCCGGGGGCCGCTACATCGACGAATTCGCCCGGCTGGGAGAACGGCGCGCGCTCGTTGTTGCGGTCGGACGCGGCAACGCCCAGGACGCCGTCGAAGGCAGCCGGGTACGTGTCCTTCGCCTCACCGCTGGCCCCGTCATTGCCTGCGGACGCGACCACCAGGATGTTGTTGTTCCTGGCCCGCTCGATCGCCTTCTCGAGACTGCTGCCCGGCGGCAACTTGGTGTTGGTGCCCTGGGAGATATTGATGATCTTTACGTCCTGGGCGATCGCGTAGTCGATCGCGGACACCATCTTCGGGACCGTGCCGTGCTTCTCGTTGTCGTTCTGCCGGATGGGGATGATCGTGGCTTCGGGGGCGATGCCCACAAAGCCGGTCCGGGCATCCGGACGCGCGGCGATGATCCCGGCGACCTTGGTACCGTGGCCGACGTCGTCGTTGGTGCCGTTGCCCTTGGCTATGACGTCCTTGCCCCGGCCGAGCGCCCGCCGGAGCTGGATGTTCTGGTTGTCGACACCGGTGTCGATGACCGCGACCTTGACACCCTCTCCTTTGGTGTCGGCCCACATCTGGTCGAACAGCAGCCGCTGGAGCGACCAGGGCGTGCCCTTGATCGGGTCGGACGGCATATTGCACTCGCCGCTGTTCAGCGGCACGCCGTCATCCGCGGCCGCCGGCACAGCGGTGGCGCAGGACAGGCCGAAGGCGCACAGTGCCGCCGCCAGGACGCTTGCGGGGTTCCGCCGGCGTCCGGCCCGGTGTCCTACGACGCGAGATCCCACGGGAGTTCTGCTCTTTCCTCGGCACATATGCACGTATGCACGTGCATGGGTCAATACGGAAATGAGGGCGAGCGCACCATTGCAGCGCGCCCGCCCTCTCTCACTGTGCGAGCCGGTGAGGCTGCTCAGCCCATCAGTCGTCACTGATGCCAGATACCGGCGTTCTTCTGCTCGGTGCTCTGGTAGTTCTGAGCCGCCGTGTCCAGGGCCTTCGCGATGGACTCCAGGGTGGCGTGCAGGGACGCGGCGCGCTTGTCCCACTCCGCCTGCTTCTGCTGGTAGCCCTCTTGCGCGGCACCCTGCCAGCTCTGGGCGATCTTCTTCACGCCGCTCTCGAGGTCGTCGAGCTGGGTCCTGATGTTGCTTGCCGTCCCACGGACGTCAGAGCTGGCCTGCGAGATCGTCGCAAAATTGACGAGAACTTCACCGGACATGGTGTCTCCTCGGGGAGTAGATGAGATCGGGTCGATTCAGAGTGATGCGTGCGCACCGCGGAGGCGGCGCGGCACGGTCATCCGAAGGGAGAGGCCGAAGCGCCCGACTGCGACACGATCTGCTGCTGCTCCTCTTCCGAGGCCACGTAGTTCTTGGTGGTCTCGTCGATCGCTTCCTTGATGTCCATCAGGATCTGGTTCAGCTTGGTCGCGTCCTCGTTCACCTGCGTCTGCATGGTGTTGAACGAGGTGGCCGCAGCACCCCGCCAACCGCCGGTGATCGTGTCGACCACCGTCTGCAGACGCTTGATCTCACCCTGGATCGAGCTGCTGACGGTGGAGATACGGCCGCTGAATGCGACCATCTCTGCTTCGGTCGTAGTGAACTGTCCAGCCATCAGTCAACGTCCCCCATGAGACTCGCACCTCGCCCGTACGCGCTTGCGGAGGCTCTCGTACGGTCGGCATCGCTTGTTGATGCCTACTGTCACTCTAACCACCCGGTCTGACATCCCCCAACGGAGGGCGGGTAGTTGTGACGGGTTCACAACATTCACACAACTGTCCACTGCCCCAGGGCCATTGACGGTCAGACCGGGCGAATCCGGGTGCTTCCGATCAGGAGCCCTGCGGCTGCTTTGCGTCGTCGGTGTTCAGTGAAGGTCCCGCCGACAGCAGCTTCGACCACGCCTCCGGCACCACGGGCTGACTGCTGATGTTGCCGTATCCCAGCCGCAGTTTCGCCTGGTCCTGATCCTTTTCGGCGTTGCCCGCAGCGGTCCCGGTGTCGTTGTTCCGCTGCACCGAGTAGCGCAATCCCGTGTCCGTGACCAGGAAGAGGAAGCCATCCTTCGACTTGCCCTGCGCCTCCGTGTAGAGCAGCCCGCTGCCCGGCGTCACATATGCGCTGCTGGCGCCGTCAGCGATCGGCACCGGGTAGCTCTTTCCGGCCCACATCGACATGTCCGGGTAGTCGGTGGAGAAACCCGGGGCGGCCTCTTTGTTGGCTCCGTACCAGACACTGCAGATGGTCTTGTTGCCGTCGAAGGTGTTCGTCTGGGACGTGACCTTCTGCGGCCACGCTCCCTTGGGCCCCATGACCTTCGCCATGAACGGCTCCTTGTCGGCCGTGACGCTCGCCTGCCCCAGAGCGACCGCTTGCGGATTCCCGTCCGGGTACGCCTCGCTCCCGACCGGCCCCTCCAACAGCAGCTTGGCGACGAAATCCGAGACCGCCGACACCCCGTCGCTCTCCACGAGGTAATGCTGGCCATTGGCCTCGAGCACCTTGCCGATGGTCCGGTGCTCCTCCGGCACCCCCTCCGCGGACGACGGGCCACCCGCACCCGGCAACGGTGGCAGGAAGATGGGGACAGGGCTCTTGATGAGAGTGGCCATCCACTCCTGCGTCACCTTCTGCGGCTCAGCCGTGTCTCCGTAGAGGATGCTGCGCAGCAGGTTGTTCTGTCGCTCCTTCTCCGCGGCCGGGACCGTTACTCCTGTCGCTTCGGCGGCTGCGGACGCGTTGAGCGGGAAAGCGACACCGCGGTCGTCCACCAGGTACTGCCGGCCGGCCTCGTCCTCGACGAACATCGAAGTGCGTTTGTTCAACCTGCCCTTGCCGGGGTCCACGAGCTTCTTGCGGTTCTTGTCGCTCTCGCTCAGGACGAATACGGCCCGTTGCGCCTTCGAGCGCTCGTTCCCGCCCGGGCGCTCGCACAGCATCCAGGTCTTCTTCGTCTTGGCGTCGTCCGGGTCGGGCAGCCGGTCGGGAGCGTACGGAATGCCGATCAACGGACCGTGTTTCGGTGCCGAAGGACCGTCGAGCACCGATTCCTTCACCTTGACGACTTCATTGCTCTTCGCATTGAGAACCAGCCGGGCGGAAGCGAGATTGAGAACGGGATGGAGGAGAGACTTTCCCTTCGGGCACTCTTCGCCCTCCTTGGTCTCGACGCCGCAGAGCACCACATAGCGCGTGGTGGACTCATCGCCGACGATCACCTTCTCCCCCGGTGCATTCCAGCCCTGGGGCGCAACCGGCTTTATGAGGCCGCAGGCTCCGAATCCGACCAGGATCAAAGTCCCGAGCAGGACCGACGGCAGGACCGTACGCATAGGCCGGGGGGCGCTTTCCACCGAGCCGTTCGGGAGGGGCTTCAGGAACGAAGCCACCGTCCTTCTGCGCGCGAAGCTGTACGCATTGAGCTCGTCCCGACGTGATGCCATCTGTGCCTTGTCTCCCCGACTGTCGGATCCACCAGCGACCGCCCCCGGCTGTTGCTGCGCCGCGGCCCTCTACTATGCCGTGCGATGATCGGCCCGTACGGTACGGGTGCCACGTTAGACGGCGCCAACCGAAGCGGCGGTCAGACGCCGAGGCGCCAACGAGTAGAGGAGCAGGCCGGGGGATGTCCAGCGCGACCAGGACCCGACGCCGCAGTCAACGGCAGCAGCAGCCTGGCAGTCCGGGCAGGGGACGAACGGCCCAGGGAGCGCCGGGCGTTGCGCCTGGCGGCGCACCGGCGCCCTACCGGCCCGCCGGCCCGGTGACGCCCCGGCTGCGCGCACAGGCCGGCCGCATCGGCGGCGTACGTGTGCAGCAACTCGTGCTTCTCGAAGTGGCCGCGGCGCTCGTGGTGGTGGGCCTGGTGATCCACCCGGTGGCCGCCATCGGCACCGGGATCGCCGCGGCCGCGCTCGTCGTCTTCGCGATGGGCCGCCGTCGCCGGATCCCGCTCCCCGACTGGATCGCCACCGTGCGGGCCATGAACCGGCGCAGGAGCGACACGACCCCTGTCCCACCGGACATCGAGTCCGCCTTCGCGCCCGTCGTGGAGTGCGACCCCAGCCTGCGGACGTACGAGTACACCAACCGCGACCAGCGCGCGATCGGGTTCGTCGGCGACGGCACCTTCCTCACCGCGATCGTGCTGGTGGAGGCCCGGGACGAGCCACTGCGTCCGCAGCCCGGCAGCCGCCCGCTGCCCCTCCATCTGCTGCACTCGGCGCTCGATGTGGAGGACATCCACCTCGAATCCGCGCAGTTCGTGCAGTACACCCAGCCCGCACCGGCCCCGCACCTGCCCGAACAGGCCGTCGCCGCCCGCTCCTACGCCCCGCTGCAGGCCCAGACGCAGACCCCGGCCATCCAGCTGACCTGGATCGCGCTCAAGCTCGACCCCGAGCTGTGCCCGGAGGCCGTGGAGGCGCGCGGCGGCGGTCTCGGCGGTGCCCAGCGTTCGCTGCTGCGCGCCGCGGACCAGCTGGTCAGCAGGCTCAACGGCTCCGGACTACGGGCCCACATCCTTGAGGAACGGGAGATCGTGACCGCCCTCGGCATCGCCGCCTGCGTCAACCCGCGGGCCACCAACGCGGCGTCGGGACAAGGCGGCCGGATGACCCGGCGCACCCAGGAGACGGTGCGCGCCTGGCGCTGCGACGACCGCTGGCACACCTCGTACTGGATCCGCAGCTGGCCGCAACTCGGCCCGGGCGCCACACCGTTGGCCGGGCTCGCCTCGCTGCTCGCCGGCACGCGCGCGATGGCGAGCACCTTCAGCCTGACGGCGACGCGGGGCAGCGCCAACGCCCCCGGGGTGACCGGGTACGTACGGCTGTCGTCCCGCAGTGAGAACGAACTCACCGCTGCGCAGCGGGAGTTGGAGCGCCGTTCCGGATCCGTGAAACTGGGGCTCGTACGGCTGGACCGTGAGCAGCTGCCCGGTCTTCTGGCAACGCTCCCCCTCGGAGGTACTCGCTGATGACCACGCCCACGTACCCCCCGCGCGCGGACTGGAGCAACCAGCGCAGCTGGAACAGCAACCGCCCGGGCCGGCCCAGCCATCTGCCCACCCCCGAGCCGGAGGCACCCCAGGCGCCCCTGCCTCAGCAGCGCTTCCTCCCCGGTTTCGGGCTGCGGGGGCCGCGGCGTGACCGGCACGTCCTGCCGGCGGAGGCCCTCGGCAATCTGACGCTGCCGGTGGGCGACGACGGTGTGGTCATCGGCGTCGACCCGCAGAACCAGGCCGCAGTGCTCAGTCTCCTGCGGCCCACCGCACTCGATGTGGTGCTGGTGGGCAGCATGTGGATGGCCCAGTTGCTGGCACTGCGCACGGTCGCGGTGGGCGCACGGGTCGCCGTCGAGACCGCACGCCCGGCGGCGTGGGCCCAGATGGCACAGGCCGCCGGAGGCGGGCAGCAGTGCGTATCGGTGCACGACGTGCGGCAGATCGCCCCCCAGGGTCCTTCCGTCTCCAGCCCGGTCCTCGTCGTACGGGACTGTGGCGCGCAGCCTCCGCGCAATCAACTCGCCCCCAGCCCCTGGCAGTCGGCGCTGACCCTGCTGCCGTTCCTGGGGCCGAAGGCGCCGCGGCTGCTGGCCCGGGCGGACGTGATCGGTATGCAGCGGCTCTCCCCGGAAGAGGCCGAGGTGGTCGCGCGGATCATGCGGCTCCCGCGTGAGGTGACGGCCGCACTGCCGACGCTCAGCGACAATGCCATGCTGTGGTGCACGCGCGACCACCGGCAGTTCGTGCTGACGCAGCCGACGGACGCGGAGACCGGTCTGCTGGGCATGCCTCGGCGCATCGACTAGGCCGCGAGAGGACGGCCGACCGGCGCTGTAACCGAACTCTGCGACCAAGCGCTGTGACCGAGCGCTGTGACCAGGCGCAGGCGGAGTGGCAAGACCTCAGCTGACGATTCCGGCGCGCACATGATTAGGCTGTCTTCTGAGCGGCGGCAGCACTCAAGACAGCCAACACGGGGAGGGGATCGTCGGTGAGGCACGCGGTGGTGCGCACCCATGTCCGCTACGACCGAATGATTCGCCTGTTTCCGGTCCTGCCGCTCAGGTGCGTTTCAGTGCAGGAGGCACAGTGAACAGCGATCGGGACGACCTCCGTTCTGACGGGGCCTACTCCGACGACGAACGGGACGTCGAGCTCACTGGCGAGTTCAAGCTCGACTATGCCGCGCCGGCCTGGTACGCGCAGAACAGTGGCGATACGGGCGGCGGTGCGGCCGGCGCCGCACCGACTCCTCCGCCGCCGACCGGCAGCCCGTTGCCGACGGCCGGACCGCCCTCGTTCGGCTCGGCGGTGGGCGGCGGGCAGCCGACCGGGCCCGGTACACCGCCCACGCCGCCTGCGTTCACCCCGCACACCCCCGCGCCGCAGGCGCCTTCGCCGGTCGCCCCGGTGCATCAGCCGCCCGCCGCTTCCACGGGGGGTCCCGGCATGACTCCCCATCAGTCCTCGGGGGCTGGAACGGGCAGCGCTCTGGGAAGTGGTCCTGCTCCTGCGGCCGAACCGACCTCACCTGTACCGGGTGGCTCCGCCACGTCCGCGGCCGGCGGGCCACCTCCGCCCGGCTTCCCGATGCTGCGGCCGGTCGACCCCGCGGACAGGGCCGCCGTTTCGCCTGCCCAGGACGGTTCGCCTCCCCCGGCCGATCCCCCGGGTCGCGGCGCGGAGCCCGCGCCGGACACCGCATCCGCTGCCGCACCCGACCATTCCGACGAGCCCGCGGCCGCGTCCGAACCCGACAGCGCTGCCGCACCCGCCTCGTCGCGCGTGCGCAGCGGATCAGGAGTCGATCCATCCGCCGCGCTCTGGGGCGACGATCCGGATCCGGAGCCAGAGCCGGAGCAGGCACCCGAGCCGGAGCGGACGCCGGAGGCGACTCCGGAGGCGGGTTCGGCCTCCGACGAAGCGACGGCGGACACTCCTCAGGCCCCACCGCAGGACGAGCAGCAGGAGGAATCCGCGCCCGCGCCGACCGCCCAGCCGGCCACAGGCGTCCCCGTGGAGCCCACCCCGCCGAACTCCGCCCAGCCCGGCGCCACTCAGCCGTCGGCGGCCCCGGCTCAGCCGAGCGAGGGCGCCCCGTGGAGCGGGGGACAGCCGGAGAGCCCGCAGTCGGGCTCTCCCACGCAGGGTGGACTCCCGCCGCTGCCCCCGAACTTCCAGCCTGCGGATCCCGCCCAGTCACAGGCCCAGGCCGCCCAAGCAGCTCAGGCTGCCCAGGCCTCCCAGGCGCAGGCCGAAGCTCAGGCCCAAGCCCAAGCTCAGGCCCAGGCCCAAGCCCAGGCCCAGGCCGGTTACGGCTACCCCCAGCAGGGCACCCCTGCCCCGCAGCACGGTTGGCCGGCTCCTGCCGCGCCCCTCCCACAGCAGCAGGGAGACGCACCGGCCGCGCCGCCCGTCAATCCGTACGCGACCGCGTACCCCGGGCAGCCCGCCGCCCATCCCCCGCAGGACGGCGGTTACGGCTACCCGCAACCCGGCCCGCAGCCCACTGCCGCCGGGCAGCCTCCCGCTGCCCACCCACCGCAGCAGGCAGCCGCACCCCAGACGGGCTACGGGTACCCCCAGGCCGGCGCTCAGCCGCCCCAGGCACAGCCACAGCCGTATGCCCAGGCTCCGGACCAGCACCCCACCGCATCCGAACCACCGCAGCAGCAGGGCGTACCCGCCGACCCGAACGCCCCCACGCCACAGGCGGGTTACCACTTCCCGCAGCCCACCACCCCCCGCACGGACGGCTGGTCCCCCTCGCCCGGTCCGGGCCAGCAGCAGCAGCGCTCCGCCCCCGGGGCGCCGCTGGGCTACGGCGCTTCGGTCGAACTGAACTCCGACCGACTGCTGCGCAGCCAGCCCAAGAAGAAGAAGCCCGGCGCCAACGTCCCGCAGCCGTCCCGGTTCAAGCTCGGCAGCAAGAGGGAGGAGGCGGAGCGGCAGCGCAAGCTGGAGCTGATCCGCACCCCGGTGCTGTCCTGCTACCGGATCGCGGTGATCAGCCTCAAGGGCGGCGTCGGCAAGACCACGACCACCACCGCCCTCGGCGCGACGCTCGCTTCCGAGCGCCAGGACAAGATCCTTGCGATCGACGCCAACCCGGACGCCGGCACGCTCGGCCGCCGTGTCCGCCGTGAGACCGGCGCGACCATCCGTGACCTGGTGCAGGCGATCCCGAGTCTGCACAGCTACATGGACATCCGCCGGTACACCTCACAGGCGCCCTCAGGCCTGGAGATCCTCGCCAACGACGTCGACCCCGCCGTGTCCACGAGCTTCAATGACGAGGACTACCGGCGCGCGCTCGACGTGCTCGGCCGGCAGTACCCGGTCATCCTCACCGACTCGGGCACCGGTCTCCTCTACAGCGCGATGCGCGGAGTGCTCGATCTCGCGCATCAGTTGATCATCATCTCCACGCCGTCCGTGGACGGTGCGAGCAGCGCCAGCACCACCCTCGACTGGCTGTCGGCGCATGGCTACGCCGACCTGGTGCAACGCAGTCTCACCGTCATCTCCGGGGTCCGCGAGACCGGGAAGATGATCAAGGTCGATGACATCGTGGCCCACTTCGAGACACGGTGCCGCGGCGTGGTCGTCGTACCGTTCGACGAGCACCTCGCCGCGGGAGCCGAGGTGGATCTCGACATGATGCGGCCGAAGACCCGCGAGGCGTACTTCAACCTCTCGGCCCTGGTCGCCGAGGACTTCATCCGCGTTCAGCAGGCCGAGGGGCTGTGGACCGGGGACGGAAACGCCCAGCCACCGCATGGGGCCCCGCCGCTGCCGGGCCAGCCGCAGCCGTACGGTCAGCCGGCCGGCTACCCGCCCCAGCAGGGTGGCTACCCCCAGCAGCCGGGGCAGCCGTACGGACAGCAGCCGGCGCAGCCGCAGGTCGACCCGCGGACCGGGCAACCGCTGCCACCCCAGTACCCGCAGCCGGGCGCGCAGTGGCAGACGGGCCAGCCCTCGGCGCCGGGCGTACCCGGTCAGCCGGGTACGCAGCCCCAGCAGGGCGCGGTCCCGCCGGGTGCCGTCCCGCCGGGCTGGACTCAGCAGCCACAGCAACAGCCCCAACAGCAGCCACCCCAACAGGCCCAGCAGGGCGAACAGGAGGGCCCGCAGGGTTCGTTCCCGCCCGGCCAGGGCTGGCAGCAGCCCGGGCAGGGGGAGCAGCCGCAGCAGCCCGGTTACGGCTACCCGCCACCGCAGCAGCAGTAGGGGCAGGCGGCGCCCCGACGCGAACGTCGGTCTCCATCACCCGCGACCAGGTGGTGAAGACCGACGTTTCCGTTTCTCGGCTGCTCGGCGGCGGCCGCGGCCCTGCTCAGCGCTCGTAGGCCTCGATCAGCTCGCGCGAGCGCTTCACATCGTTCGCGATCCCTTCCAGCAGCGCCTCGATCGACTCGAACGTCTCCTGCCCCCGCAGGTAGACCAGGAAGTCCACCGCCACGTGCAGGCCGTACAGTTCCAGTCCGACCCGGTCGATCGCATACGCCTCGACCGTCCGCTCGACGCCGTTGAACTGCGGATTCGTCCCGACCGAGATCGCCGCGGGCATCGACTCGCCCTCGACTTCCAGCCACCCCGCGTAGACCCCGTCCGCCGGGATCGCGGTGTGCGGCAGCGTCTCGACGTTGGCCGTCGGATAGCCGAGCTCCCGGCCGCGCTGCGCGCCCCGTACGACCACGCCCTCGACGCGGTGCGGACGGCCGAGGATCTCCATCGCTCCGGTCACATCGCCCTCGGCGACGAGCCGCCGCGTCAGGGTGGAGGAGAACGGCTCGCCGCCGCCCGCCTCCCCGCGCACATACAGGTCGACGACCTCGACCTCGTAGTCGTACGTACGGCCCAGCTCGGTCAGGAAGGCGACATCGCCCGCCGCCTTGTGCCCGAACCGGAAGTTGGGCCCCTCGACGACGACCCTCGCGTGCAACTTGTCGACCAGCACCTTCACCACGAAGTCGGCAGGCGAGAGCTTCGAGAACTCCTGCGTGAAGGGCAGGATCAGCAGGGCGTCCACACCCAACTCCGCCATCAGTTCCGCGCGCCGGTGGTGGGCGGCGAGCAGCGGGGGGTGGCTGCCCGGGCGTACGACCTCACTGGGGTGCGGGTCGAAGGTGACGATGACGGAGGGGATGCCCAGCTCACGCGCGCGTTCCACGGCCTGGCCGATGATCAGCTGGTGCCCGCGGTGCACGCCGTCGTAGGAACCGATGGTGACGACGCTGCGTCCCCAGCCCTCGGGGATGTCCTCCAAGCCACGCCAGCGCTGCACTGTGACCGCTCCTCGCCCGAACCGTGTACGTAGGTGATGCCTATCCGCTTACGCAGGTCTAAGACTGCCATGCCGGGTGTTCGGCGCTCGCATCGGCATCGCACCGCGGCAGCCGCGGAGGCCGTACGACCGCCCGGACCGCTGTCCGGGCCGCCGCCGTGCGCGTCAGGCGGGCGATCAACCGGGGCACTCACTGAACGCGCCCCCTTCCGCTCCGGTGATTCACTCAGCGCGCCTGCCCGTTGGGGTGAATACGGGTGGGCGGATGGATAGGCACTCTCCGGAGGGGGATCGTGGAGCGGGGACGCGTCAGGGGGGCGTCTGCCCCGCTCCACGATGGTGTCCGGAGGGAGCCCTCAGCGGACTCCCGGCAGACGCTGTGTCACGCGAAGACCGCCAGGCTCTTCGCCTTGCCGCCCGCTTCCTCCACCAGCGCCAGGAAACGCCCGTCCGGTGCGAACACGGCGATGGGACCCGGCTCGCCCAGCCCCGGTGCGTCCAGCCGTACACCGTTCGACAGCAGGCGTGCCTGCTTCTCGTCCACGTCCCAGCGGGGGAACGCGGCCGCGGCGGCCTCCGCGATCGGCATGACCGTGAGCGACTCCTCCAGCTGCTCCAGCGTCCTCGCCGCCTCGAGCCCGTACGGGCCGACGCGGGTCCGCCGCAGGGCGGTCAGATGGCCGCCGACGCCGAGGCCGGCGCCCAGGTCACGGGCGAGCGCACGGACGTACGTCCCCGAGGAGCACACGACCGTGGCGTCGAGGTCGAGCACCGCGGTCCCGTCCTCCGCCGTCGCCTCCCGCACCTCGTGGACCACGAAGGACGAGACGGTCACCGGCCGGGCATCGAGCTCGAAGTCCTCGCCCTCGCGCACCCGCGAGTACGACCGCTTGCCGTCGATCTTGATGGCGCTGACCTTCGACGGCACCTGCATGATGGCGCCCGACAGCGCGGCGACTTCCGCGTCGATGTCCTCGCGGGATACGGCGGAAGCGGCGGCCGAGGAGGTCACCTCGCCTTCCGCGTCGTCGGTCACCGTCGTCTGTCCGAGCCGGACCGTGGCGACGTACTCCTTCTCCGTCAGCGCCAGATGCCCCAGCAGCCGGGTCGCCTTTTCCACTCCGAGGACGAGCACGCCCGTCGCCATCGGATCGAGCGTCCCCGCATGTCCGACCCGCCGGGTCCGCGCGATACCGCGCATCTTCGCGACGACGTCGTGCGAGGTGAAGCCGGACGGCTTGTCGACGACGACCAGGCCGTCCGGTCCGGTGCTTCGGCGCTTCATTCGGCCGCTTCGTCCTCTTCCGGCTTGCGGTACGGGTCCGCCTCCCCGGCGTACGACGCCCCCGTCGACGCCTCCCGTACCTCGGCGTCCTTCGCCCGGGCCTTGTCGAGCAGGTCGTCGATGGTCCGGGCGTTGTCGGGCAGGGCGTCCGGCACGAAAGCCAGGGTGGGGGTGAACCGCACCCCGGTCTGCCGCCCCACCTCGGACCGCAGCACACCCTTCGCGCTCTCCAGGGCCGCCGCCGACGCCGCGCGCTCCTCGTCGTCCCCGTAGACCGTGTAGAAGACCGTGGCCTCCCGCAGGTCACCGGTGACCCGGGCGTCCGTGATCGTCACGAACCCCAGCCGCGGATCCTTGATACGGCGATCCAGGGTCTCCGCGACCACGACCTGGATGCGGTCGGCCAGCTTGCGGGCCCGCGCGTTGTCGGTCACCGGTCCGTCTCCTTCTTCGTCTCCACCATGCTGATGCTCGCGACACCGACGGGATCAGTCGTCATCGCTTCCGTGGAACCGCCGCCGTACGGCCAGCAGCTCCACGTCCGGCCGTGCGGCGACCATGCGCTCGCACCGGTCCAGTACGTCCGTGAGATGCCCCGCGTCGCCGGATACCGCCGCCAGGCCGATCTCAGCCCTGCGATAGAGGTCCTGCTCGCCGACCTCCGCCACGCTCACCGCGTATTTACGGTGCAGTTC
This sequence comes from Streptomyces sp. 8N706, assembly GCF_052245415.1. Lineage (NCBI taxonomy): Bacteria > Bacillati > Actinomycetota > Actinomycetes > Kitasatosporales > Streptomycetaceae > Streptomyces > Streptomyces sp. 8N706. The sequence continues at coordinate 43,165 of NZ_JBQQBW010000052.1, forward strand.
GGCGACGATCGGGCGGACGACGGAGCGTTTCTCCTTCAGCGACCGTACGTCGCCGAGGAGCAGGTCAAAGGACAGTGTCCCTACATACATGCAGTCCGGGTCAAGCCACCCGTGAGGCCTCGTCCAGCACCAGTCCCGCCGTTCGCCCGGCAGGGACACAAGAACCGTACACGCAACGGCCGGGGCCGATCGACGGAAATAACCGCCGACCGGCCCCGGTCCGCTCTGCTGACGATCAGCCGCGCGGCTTCTCGCGCATCTCGTACGTCGCGATGACGTCGTCAACCTTGATGTCGTTGAAGTTGCCGAGGTTGATACCGCCCTCGTACCCCTCGCGAATCTCGGTGACGTCGTCCTTGAAGCGACGCAGACCCTCGATGTTGAGGTTCTCCGCGATGACCTTGCCGTCACGGACCAGGCGCGCCTTGGTGTTGCGCTTGACCTCGCCGGAGCGGATGAGAACACCCGCGATGTTGCCGAGCTTGGAGGAGCGGAAGATCTCGCGGATCTCCGCCGTGCCGAGCTCGACCTCTTCGTACTCCGGCTTGAGCATGCCCTTGAGGGCCGCCTCGATCTCCTCGATCGCCTGGTAGATGACCGAGTAGTACCGGACGTCGACGCCCTCGCGGTCGGCCATCTGCGTGGCGCGGCCTTCGGCGCGCACGTTGAAGCCGATGACGATCGCGTCGGAGCCGGACGCCAGGTTGATGTCGGACTCCGTGACCGCACCGACGCCGCGGTGCAGCACACGGATGTCGACCTCTTCGCCGACGTCGAGCTGGAGCAGCGAGGACTCGAGGGCCTCGACCGATCCGGACGCGTCGCCCTTGATGATGAGGTTGAGCTGCTGCACCTCGCCGGCCTTGAGCACCTTGTCGAGGTCCTCGAGGGACACCCGGCGGGTGCGCTTGGCGAAGGCGGCGTTCCGCTCACGAGCGGCACGCTTCTCGGCGATCTGGCGGGCGGTGCGGTCCTCGTCGACGACGAGGAAGTTGTCGCCGGCGCCGGGGACATTGGTGAGACCCAGCACCAGGACGGGGGTCGAGGGACCCGCTTCCTCGACGTTGTTGCCCTTGTCGTCGAGCATCGCCCGGACACGGCCGTACGCATCGCCGGCGACCATCGTGTCGCCGACCCGCAGGGTGCCGCGCTGGACGAGCACGGTCGCCACGGCGCCGCGGCCACGGTCGAGGTGGGCCTCGATCGCGATGCCCTGCGCGTCCTGCTCCGCGTTGGCGCGCAGGTCGAGCGAGGCGTCCGCGGTGAGGACCACGGCCTCGAGGAGACTCTCGATGTTCTGACCCTGCTTGGCGGAGATGTCGACGAACATGGTGTCGCCGCCGTACTCCTCGGCCACCAGGCCGAACTCGGTCAGCTGACCGCGCACCTTCGTCGGGTCCGCGCCCTCGACGTCGATCTTGTTGACCGCGACCACGATCGGCACCTCGGCCGCCTTGGCGTGGTTCAGCGCCTCGATCGTCTGGGGCATGACGCCGTCGTTGGCCGCCACCACGAGGATCGCGATGTCGGTCGACTTGGCACCGCGGGCACGCATGGCGGTGAACGCCTCGTGACCCGGGGTGTCGATGAAGGTGATCTTGCGGTCCTCACCGTTGACCTCGGTGCCCACCTGGTAGGCGCCGATGTGCTGGGTGATACCGCCGGCCTCGCCCGCGATGACGTTGGTCTTGCGGATCGCGTCCAGCAGCCGGGTCTTACCGTGGTCGACGTGACCCATGACGGTCACGACCGGCGGACGGCCGACGAGCATGTCCTCGCCGCCCTCGTTCTCGCCGAACTCGATGTCGAAGGACTCGAGAAGCTCGCGGTCCTCCTCCTCCGGGCTGACGATCTCGACGACGTAGTTCATCTCGTCGGCGAGGAGCTGCAGCGTCTCGTCGGAGACCGACTGGGTCGCGGTGACCATCTCGCCGAGGTTCATCATCACGGCGACCAGGGACGCCGGGTTGGCGTTGATCTTCTCCGCGAAGTCGGTGAGGGAGGCACCACGCGACAGGCGGACGGTCTGTCCGTTGCCGCGCGGCAGCATCACGCCGCCGACGGACGGGGCCTGCATGGCCTCGTACTCCTGGCGCCTCTGCCGCTTGGACTTACGGCCGCGACGCGCCGGACCGCCGGGACGGCCGAACGCACCCTGGGTGCCGCCACGGCCGCCGGGGCCGCCGGGACGACCACCGAAACCGGGACGGCCACCGCCGCCACCGAAGCCGGGGCCACCGCCGCCGGGACGACCGGCGAAACCGCCGCCGCCACCCGGACGACCGCCGCCACCGGGACCCGCGGGACGGCCGGCGAAGCCGCCGCCACCGGGACGACCGCCGCCACCGGGACGTCCGGCACCGCCGGGACCGCGACCGCCGCCGCCGCCGGGGCCCGGACGCGGGCCGGCAGCGGGACGCTGCGGCATCATGCCGGGGTTCGGACGGTTGCCGGGGGCGCCGCCGCCGGGTCCACCGGCGGAACGAGGCCCGCCCTGGCCGGAGCCCTGCGGACGGGGCATGCCGCCCGGGGTCGGACGGGCGCCACCCTGGCCCTGCGGACGGGGGGCACCGCCGGGGCCGCCCTGCGGACGCGGGCCGCCGGGGCCGCCCTGGCCGCCGGGGCGGGGAGCGCCACCGGGACGGGGCGCCTGCGGGCGCGCCATCCCCGTGCTGCCACCGGAGGTGAAGGGGTTGTTACCCGGACGCGGACCGGACGGACGGCCACCGGAGCGCGGAGCGCCCTGACGGTCGCCACCAGGGCGCGGACCGCCCGGACGGGCGCCGCCCTCACCGCGGCCCTGGCCGCCGCCCTGGCCGGAGGGACGGGCCGGACGCGGGCCGGGGGTGCCACCGGGCTTGGGAGCCGCCGGAGGCGCGGTGAACTCCGGGGAGGCCGGAGCCGGCGTCACGGGCTGGGCCGGGCCGGGCTTCGGCGCCGGGGCCTTCGGGGCCGGGGTGGGACGCGGGCCCGGAGTGGGGGGCGTCGGAGTGCTGCTCTTGGGCGCCTCGGCCGCGGCCGGCTTGGGGCCGGGCGTCGGCGGCTTGGGGGCAGCGGGACGGGCCGTCGCACCCGGAGTGGGCGCGGACGGCGCGGGAGAACCTCCCGAGCGTCCGGCTGCGGGGGAAGGCGCCGCCTTGCGGGGCGCCGAGGGCTTACCGCCGGCCCGGCCTGAGCCGTTGCCCTGCTGGAAAGCGTCAGTCAACTTGCGCACAACCGGCGCCTCGATCGTCGAGGACGCCGACCGTACGAATTCACCGAGTTCTTGGAGCTTGGCCATGACGACCTTGCTCTCCACTCCGAACTCCTTGGCGAGTTCGTATACCCGGACCTTAGCCACTTCGCTCCTTTTAGGTCCGGGTTCCGCCGGACCGTCGCTACTTCATGGGCGTACTCATCGCGTACTCATCGAGTGCTCATCGCAATCTCGACCTACTTCCGACTCGCGAGGTACCTGACCGCACGGTTACCCGTGCCGTTCTCTTACGGTGTTGCCTGTCTGTTGCGGTGTTGCCTGCTCGACATACCGGCGCAGGGCCGTGGTATCGAGCGGTCCCCGGCCCCGGAAGGCCCGGGAGAACGACCGGCGGCGGACCGCCAGGTCGAGACAGACCGGGGCGGGGTGCACATAAGCACCCCGACCGGGCAGCGTACCGCGAGGATCGGGGACACACGCGTCCTCGATCACCGCGATGCGCAGCAGATCGCCCTTGGCCGCTCGCTCCCGGCATCCCACACAGGTTCGCTCAGGGCATACGCGGGCATGCGTCCGGCCAGACACGCTTAAGTCTACCTCCCCACGCGGCCCTCACCCTGCTGGGGTAAAGGCCGCATGGCTGCTCGTTATTCCGGTTCCGGCTCCGTTTGTTCCCGGTCTCCGGCCCACGGTCACCCGGTTCCCGTCACCGGCCACCGGTCCTCGGTTGTCAGTTCTGCTCGACGGGCTGCTGCTCGGTGTCCGGACGGATATCGATCCGCCAGCCGGTCAGCCGGG